>NZ_JBFRFW010000011.1:0-249769 GCF_052115025.1 Bradyrhizobium sp. 2TAF24
CTCCCGTCGTTGCTCCATCACCGACACCTTGCGCCATGGCATGGACCGACTCCCTAACAGCCTGTCCATGTATTGTGATGTGTCGGCTATGTCTCCGAACACCCGTCGGTGATGTCCCCGGACTGAACATCAAGTCCGGCAATGACGCATCGGGTGTGGCGACGCCCCGGAAATACGATAGCCCGGATGAGCGCAGCGACATCCGGGTCTGACCACGCGAGACGAACTACGCCTCGACCAGCCCCGGCTTGCCTGCCTCGATCACGAACGACTTCGCCGTCGCGACCGGCTGATCCGGCTGCGAGATCTGCGCCACCACGCGGAAATCGGCCTGCCAGCGCTGGCGCGTCACGGTGTGGCGGTGATAGCCACGCTGGTCGCTGATGAATTTGAGATGCGGATTGTTGGCGTGCAGTGTATCCGCATTGCTCATCACCGCGACGCCGTCACCGCCCGACGAGATCGAGGTCGCCAGCAGCTCGACGGCGACGCAGGGCGAACTCGGCTCACGCCAGTCGAGATGCAGATCGAGCGCGACGCCGCGGTGCATGTCGCCGGTGAGCACCACCGGATTGGCCACCTTGGCCTCATGCAGGGTGCGCAGCAGGCGGTCGCGCGCGGCACTGGCGCCGTCCCAGGCGTCGAGATTGATCAGCGGCGCTTCCGATGGCGCGAGCCAGGGATAGGACCGCCAGTCGAGACGGGCAAACAGCACCTGCTGCGCCAGCACCTGCCAGGTCGCCGGCCCTGCCGCCTGGGCGGCGCGCAGCCCTTCGGCGAACCACGCCTCCTGACGCGCGCCCATCATGGTGCGCGACGGCTCGTCGGCAGCGGTGCAATTGGCCTTGATGCCGTCGCCGCAGGGCTGCTTGGAGCGATACTGCCGGGTGTCGAGCACCGCGACATCCATCAGGCTGCCGACGCGGAAGCGGCGATAGGCGAGCACGTCCGGGCCGCGCGGCAGCAGCGCGTGCCGCACCGGCATGTGCTCGTACCAGGCCTGGAACGCGGCCGCGCGGCGGAACAGGAAGGCTTCCGCCGGCGTGTCCTTGGAATCGGTGTCCGCGGCCCAGTTGTCGGCGACCTCATGGTCGTCGAAGCTCGGCAGGAACGGGCACGACAGATGCGCGGCCTGCAGGTCGGGATCGCTCTTGTACAACGCATAGCGCCGCCGGTAGTCGGTCAGCGTGACACAGGGCGTGAAATCCTTCGGCATCTGGCGCGGCAGCGTGCGCCCGGCGCGGTCCACGGTGACGAAGCCGTGCTCGTAGATGTAGTCGCCATAGTGGAAGACGAAGTCGAAGTTCTCCGCCGCGAGATGCCGCCATGCGGTGTAGTAGCCGCTCTCGAACGCCTGACAGCCCGCGGCGGCGAAGCGCAGCTGCGCGAGGTCGGCGCCGGCTGCCGGCAGCGTGCGCGCGCGGCCGACCGCCGTTTCGACGTTGCCGGTGCGGAAGCGATAGAAATAGTCGCGGCCCGGCGCGAGGCCCTCGACCTCGACATGGACGGAATGCGCCAGCTCGATCCGCGCCAGGGTGGTGCCGGTACGCACGATGCGCTGCATGGCAGCATCGTCGCCGACCTCCCAGGTCACCTCGACCGGCTGCATGGTGAGACCGCCGCGCGGCTCGAGCGGCTGCGGCGCCAGGCGTGTCCAGATCACGAAGCCGTCAGTGGCCGGATCACCCGAGGCAATGCCGAGCGTGAACGGCGTCTTGTCGCCATCGGCGCGCGCGGGAGCGGAGCGGATCAGCGGCAGGCCGGGCGCCATCAGCCCGGCGGCGACAGCCCCCTTCAGCAGCGCGCGGCGGTCGAACATCGGATGACGGCGAGGATCGAGCATCGAACAGGTCCACGGTTCAGCCCGCAGGGCGCGACGCCTTGCGGCAACAGCAACCGTGATCTGTAGCAGGCCTGTGAGACCGACGCATAACAAAAGCCGGCCGCCGCAGCTCGCCCGCGGCGGGAAAAAAAGCGGGGCCGCCGTACGCAACTGAATCGGCGGCCCCCTGTTCCAGCCATGTGAACGTCGCCGGTGATTTCTGGGGTCTCCGGCCAACACGGTGGAACAGCCCTACTGTTAGCAGGGCTATCGAACCGCGCATCCGAAGTCCGCTCTTAACCTAACCAGTCAACCTTACCGGCAGACGCCGTCATGTTACCGCCGCGAATTCATCGAGAACGCCGCGCGCCGCACTACAGCGCCTTGATATAACCGGCGTCGATGAGCTGGCGGTTGAAGCGCCGCGCCTCGGCGCCGTCCTGGCAGGCATAGAACAGCCCGCCGCAGCGAAGCATGATCTTCTTCTGCTCCGTGAAGGTCGGGTCGAGCGGCAGGCCGGCCGCGTCCTGGATGACCAGCGGCAGATAGGCGCCGTCGATCGTGTCCATCGCGGTCGGGCTCGCCACCGGTTTGAAATTCACCGCGTCGATGGCGTAATAGGTGGCGAAGTAGCTGGGGTCGTGGGCCATCAGCTTCTTGCCGATATCGGCCTCGCTGAGGCCGGGGTCGAGCAGTTGCGGCGAGAATTCCGGCTGGTGGTCGCCATAGCGCACGATCAGGAACGGCTCGCTGGGAAACTGTTTCTTCAGCGCCGCGACGAAGCCGGCATAGTCCCTGGCGCTCATCGCCTGGCGCCGCAGATATTCGTCGACCACCGGCGCGTTGCCCGGCGCGCGCCATTGCGGCGTCAGTTCGGGACGGAATTTCACCTCCCAGGGGAAGTGGTTGGCTGCGAGATAGACGAACATGAACACCGGCTGCGGCCCCTTCTCCTGCGCCAGCAGGTTCAGCGCCTTGCCGTAGAAGAAGCTGTCGGGCTCGACGCCCCGGGCGCCGAGCGCGCGGGCGTCATGAAACGCCTGCATGCCGGTGGTGAGCTGGAAGCTCCTGGCGCTCATGAAGCCGCCGAACGCCGGGTAAAGCGAGACGGTGCTGTAGCCGCAGCGCCGCAGCGCCAGCGGCAGGCCGCGCTCGACCCGCCCCGAGGCGATGCGCGTGACGAAGTAGGCGAACGGCCCGAACGAACGCGCGGAGAGACCTGCCAGCACGTTGTATTCGGTGAACCAGCTGGGGCCGCCATTGCTCTCGGCCAGGAATTTGCGCGCCTTGCCGTCGTAGGACAGGAAATGGCTGCCATAGCCGGCCGGCACCTTGACGCCGCCGGCCGCGCGGATGTCGAAGCTCGATTCATCATGAATCATGATGATGTTCGGCCGCCGTCCCGCCGGGGTGCAGGAATCCACCAGCGGCAGCTTGAGCGCCTCGGCCGCGAACGCATCCGATTGCATGAAGCCATAGTTGAGGAAATCCGAGACGGCGGTGACCCCCGAGCGCGCGAACTTGGAGACATAGCCGTCGTCGTAGTAGCCGCGCCATGCCTCGTCCGGCGATATCTTCGCGAGGCCGACCAGCGCGGCGAGGCAGCCGAGCAGTGCGGCCACCGCCGGCAGGCGGCGCAGGCGGAACGGATCGAGCCGCCACAGCGCCACCATCAGCGGCAGCACAAGGATGGCGGTGCCGATCGCCGACCAGCGCAGGTTCGGAAAGATGGTGAACAGGAACGCCACCGTGTCGCGATCGATCACCATGAGGTCGACGAAGTTCGCGGTCATCTGCACCACGTCGTGCTTGAGCCGCGATAACAGGATCAGGGCCACGATCAGGGCAAAGGACAGCGCGCCCGACAGCGCCGGGCGGCGCAGCAGCGCGACGAAGCCGCAGTTGAGGATGCCCCAGGCCAACAGGAAGCCGAGCCGCGACATCAGGTCGGTCTCGGTCTGCAGCATCACCACCGCCGCGGCGAGGTGGGGCGAGGCGACCGCGAGCAGCCGCCACAGGCCGACCGAGGCAGCACCCGCGGCGACCGCGGCGCGGCTGCCATCAGGCGTCTCGGGATTGGGCAGGCCGGAATTGGGCGACGGCGCCATGGGCGGGGACGCAAACCATCCGGCGGGTCAAGGCCTGGCGCTGGCGGAGGCCAGCAGGCGAACGGCGCGGCCGGCGGCTGCCGCCGTGTCATAAAAACGTAGTCAAACTGTCATGAATTCGCAACGTAGTCCTTTGGCCGCAGCGGCCCGGCTGCGGCGTTCAGCGCCAATTCAGGTGCCGCCGCGGGCCAGCCAACCGATGGCCGGCGCAGCGCGGTGCCGCGTGAGCCCGGAACGGTCCGGTCCGCTCGGGTCGATCAGCCCTCCGCCCTCCCGAGCAAGAGGCGACAGGTGCCGGCAGCCGCGAGCGACAGGACCCCCGCACCGAAGAACGCCAACATGAAGCCGGCCTGGCCGCCCGCAGCGACCAGCGCACCCAGCCCCGCGACGCCAAGGCAGAAGCCGAGCTGGCGCAGCGTGACGCAGATCGCCGCCGCCATCGCGGCGCGGCCCGGTGGCGCGGCACCGATGGCCGCCGCCGTCACCTGGGCCTGGATCAGCGCTGCCCCAGCTCCACTGGCCAGCAGCGCAGCCGCCACGGCGCCCGCGCCGGCCCCGACGGCAACCGCCGCGACGAGATCGGCGAGGCCCATGATCGCGAGCCCGAGCGGAAAGAACAGCCGCGGCGGCCAGCGACGCGCCAGCACCGCGCCGAGCCACGGCACCAGCAGCATCGGCAGCGTCAGAGCCGTGAGCAGCCCGCCGGCCGCCAGCGGCGTCATCTGTAGCGGCCCCCGCGCCAACTGCGGCACATAGACGAGAAGCGACCAGTAGCCGACCGAGCTTGCCAGCGGCGCGACGCACATCGCCACGAAGCGCGGACCGCGTAGCAGCGTGAGGTCGATCGCCGGAGCACGGCTGCGACGTTCGATTGCGACGAATGCGAGAGCAGCGAGACCAGCCGCGCCGAGCGGGATGGCCGAAACCGCACCGCCCAGCCGATGGCCCTCCAGCAGCGTGACGGCGAGCCCGCCCGCCGCGGCGGCCAGCGCCGCGCAGCCCGGCCAGTCCAGCGCCGCGCCGACCGCCCCGGCATCGCGCGATTCCGGCACACGCCAGCGGATCAGCATCAGCACCGCCGCGCATGGCGGCAGGTTGAGCCAGAAAATCCAGCGCCAGCCGACCGTCGCCGCGACCAGCGCGCCGAGCGGCGGCCCGATCACCATGGCGATGCCGATCACGGTGCCGTTGATCGCGAACGCGCGCGGCCGCGCCGCGACTGGCGTGGTCGCCGCGACCAGCGCCAGCGATGCGCTGGTGAGCGCGGCGCCGCCGACGCCCTGCAACGCCCGCCCCGCGAGCAGCATGACGAACGACGGCGCCGATGCGCACATCGCCGACGCCACCCCGAAGACCACTGCCCCGAGGGCGAACATCCGCCGCCGTCCAAAACGGTCCGCCAGCGTGCCGGAGGCCGGCAGGGCGAGCACCAGCCCCAGGCTGAAGACATCGATCACCCAGGCCGACGCCGCACCTGCCAGCGCGAAGTCGCCGCCGACATCGGCGAGCGCGGCCGCGAGCGCGGTGAGGTCGAACTGAAACAGGAAGCCGCCGATGCAGGTCGCCCACAGCGCCGCCTGAGCCGGCGTGACGCCGCGTGCGGAAGGACAGGCCATGGGATCGGAACACGGGGGATGAGCAGACATGGCGCCGAGGCTGCGGCTTCTCCCGCCGCCTTGCGAATGACGCTTCTTCAAAACCCCATGAAACGATATCATGGCGCCATGCCGCGCCGCCTGCCGCCCTTTCAGCCGCTGCTCGCCTTCGACGCCGTCGTGCGTCACCGCTCGTTCACCCGCGCGGCGGCAGAGCTCGGTGTGACGCAGAGTGCCATCAGCCATCAGGTGCGGCGGCTCGAACAGTATTTCGGCACACCCCTGCTCGACCGGCGGCGGCCGGGCGTCGATCTCACCGGCGAAGGCCGCGCGCTGCTGCCTGAACTCACGGCGGCACTCGACACCCTGGGTGCGCTCGACGTCCATGTCCGCCGCGCTGCGCGCCAGCGCCGCTTGCGTATCGCCGCAGGCACAGCGCTGAGCACATGGTGGCTGGTGCGCCGGCTGCCGCGCTTTGCCCTGCAACATCCTGACATCGCCCTCGAGCTGACGCCGCACGATGCCGGCGCAGAGCCCGCGGACATTCGCATCGCCTGGGTGCCGGGCGACGAGGCACGGCAGACGACCACGCAACGCCCGCTGTTTCGCGAGCAGGTGTTTCCGGTGTGCGCACCGGCACTGCGGCCGCCACAGGCCGCGCCCACTGCGCTGCTGTCGCTGCCCCTCATCTACAAGGACGCCGACCGCACCAGCGAATGGAGCTGGGAGACCTGGTTTCGCCGCTTCGGCCTGCATTACACACGGGCGCGCGGCAACGGCCTGCAGCTTGGCGATATCGGACTGTGCCTCGCCGCTGCCTCCGAGGGGGCAGGCGTCGCGCTGGGGCGCTCACTGCTGGTCAGCGACGCCATCGCCGACGGCCGCCTGGCCCGGCTGTTTCCAGACGGCCCGGTGATGGAATCACGCAAGGTCCATGTCGCGCGCTGGCGCGCGGAGCTGTCCGGCGATGCGGACACCAGCGCCTTCGTCGGCTGGCTCGCCGACGAAACCGCACGGACCTGCGCCATTCAATAAGCGGCGGCGCGGGCGCCGTCAGCACTCCACCACGTTCACCGCAAGGCCGCCGAGGGAGGTCTCCTTGTAGGTCGACTTCATGTCCTCGCCGGTCTGCAGCATGGTGCGGATGACGGTATCCAGCGACACATAGTGATGGCCGTCGCCGCGCAGCGCGAGGCGCGCGGCGTTGATCGCCTTGACCGCGCCCATGGCGTTGCGCTCGATGCAGGGGATCTGGACGAGGCCGCCGACCGGATCGCAGGTCAGGCCGAGATTGTGCTCCATGCCGATCTCGGCGGCGTTCTCGACCTGGGCGACGCTGCCGCCGAGCACGGCGGCGAGCGCGCCCGCCGCCATCGAGCAGGCCACCCCGACCTCGCCCTGACAGCCGACCTCGGCGCCGGAGATTGAGGCATTGGTCTTGTAGAGCACGCCGATCGCCGCCGCGGTGAGCAGGAATTCGACAACGCCGGCGTCGGAGGCATCGGGCACGAACGTCTCGTAATAGTGCAGCACCGCGGGGATGATGCCGGCAGCGCCATTGGTCGGCGCCGTCACCACCCGGCCACCGGCGGCGTTCTCCTCGTTGACCGCCATGGCGAAGGCATTGACCCAATCCATCGCCGCCAACGGATCGACCGCCTCGGTGTTGCCGCCGCGCGCCATCAGTTCGCGGTACAGCGCCGGCGCGCGGCGACGCACGTTGAGCGCGCCGGGCAGCCGCGCCTCAGCCTCCGCATTGTCGAGGCCGAAGCCGCGCCGCACGCACGCCTGCATCACCCGCCAGATTCGCAGCAGACGCTCCCCCACCTCGGCTTCCGTGCGCCAGACGCATTCATTGGCGAGCATCACACCGGCGACGGAACGGCCGCTGGCGGTCGCCTGCGCCACCAGTTCAGCGCCGCTGTGGAAGGGATAGGGCCACACCGCAGCACCGGCCGCGACCGTCGCGTGCGGCGCGTCCGAGCCCGCCTCGATCACGAACCCGCCGCCGACCGAAAAATAGCAGCGCTCGCTCAGCCGCCCGCCATCGGCGGCGAACGCTGCGAGCCGCAGGGCGTTGGGATGTTCCGGCAGCGCCTGGTCACCGCGGAAGAGAATGTCGCGGGCACGATCGAACGCAACCGGGTGGTGCCCGAGCAACGGCAGCTCGCCGGTCTGCGCGATGGCCGCCAGCCGCTCACGGGCGATCGCCGGATCGACGCCGTCCGGCGTCTCGCCGCACAGGCCGAGGATGACGCCGAGGTCGCTGGCATGGCCGCGCCCCGTCAGGCCGAGCGAGCCGAACAGCTCGACCTCGACCCGTGCGGTGCGCGCCAGCAGATCGTCCTCATCGAGCCGCCGCGCGAACATCAGCGCCGCGCGCATCGGCCCGACGGTGTGCGAACTCGACGGCCCGATCCCGACCTTGAAGATGTCGAAGGCGGAGAGCATCACGCCAACCTCAACCCTCATCCCGAGGAGCCCGCTCCGCGGGCGTCTCGAGGGATGAGGCCCGCACGTTCCGGCTCATTGGCCTCATGGTTCGAGACGCGCGGCCTTGCCGCGCTCCTCACCATGAGGAGACAGACTGCAATGGAACCGATGAGCCTGGCTACACATGTTCCAGCCCTCATATTCGCGTCGCCTATTCGCGGCGATGTTAACCGCGAATATCAGCGCCGTCCCGCGAGCGGGAGCTGCTGCTGCACCAGCGCGACCCAGTACGCCGCGCCCATCGGCAGGATGGCGTCGTTGAAGTCGTAATAGGGGTTGTGCAGCGGCGGATCGTTCTTGCCTTCGCCGGCGCCGATGCAGATGTAGGCGCCGGGGCGCTTCTGCAGCATGAACGAGAAATCCTCCGAGCCCATCGCCGGCTTGATGTCGGTCTGCACCAGCGCCGCGCCGACGAGGCTCGCCGCAGCGGCGATTGCCGCATCGGTCTCGGCCGGCGTGTTGATGACGCCGGGATAGCGCCGCTGGTAATCGAGCGCGATGGTCGCGCCGTGGATCTGCGCCATGCCGGCGCAGGTCTGGCGCATCGCCGCCTCGATCTCGTCCTGGATCTCGCCGTCGAGGGTGCGCACGGTGCCGCGCAGCACCACGGTCTCCGGCACCACGTTCCAGGTGTCGCCGCCATGGATCTGGGTCACGCTGATCACGCCGGCATCCATCGCGCCGATGCGGCGGCTGACGATCGCTTGCAGCGCATTGACGAGCTGGGCCGAGACCACGACGGAATCGATGCCCTTCTCGGGCGTCGCCGCATGGCAGCCCTTGCCGGTGATGACGATCTCGAAGGTGTCGAAGAACGACATCATGATGCCGGGCTTGATCGCGAACTTGCCGCGCGGGATCTGCGGGATGTTGTGCATGCCGTAGACGGCGTCGGCGGGAAACTTGTCGAACAGTCCCTCCTCGACCATGCGGCGGCCGCCGCCCTCGTTCTCCTCCGCCGGCTGGAACACGAACTGCACGGTGCCGCGGAACGGCTTGTGGCGCACGAGATGTGCCGCGGCGCCGAGCAGCATCGCGGTGTGACCGTCATGACCGCAGGCATGCATCTTGCCCGGGCGCTGCGACCTGTAGGCCGGATTGCCGAGTTCGTTGATGTCGAGCGCGTCGATGTCGGCGCGCAGCGCGATGCTCGGGCCATCGCCGTTCGTCAGCGAGGCGACGACGCCGGTACCGGCGAGGCCGCGATGCGCCGGCAGCCCCATCTCGGTCAGCGCCTCCGCAATCACCTGCGCGGTGCGGTGCTCCTCGAACGCGGTCTCCGGGTGGGCATGGATGTCGCGGCGCCAGGCCACCATGCGGGCGCGGATGTCGGCAGCGATGTCGGGTTGGGCAGATTCGGGATGCTCAGACATTGGAAGGATCCGTCGGTTGGTATCAGTGGAACAGTTCTGCGACCAGCGTGGCGCCGAGGAAGGTGCCGGCAGCGGCGGTGAGCGACACCACCACAATGCGCCAGCCAAGCTGACGGAAGATCGGCAAGTCCTTGGCGACCGAGAAACCGGCCAGGGCCAGCACCGGGGTGGTGAAGGCGAGGAAGTTCAGCTTGGCGGTCGCCGCGGCCAGGACATCGCTGAACGGCAGCAGGCCGGGAACGACGAGCAGGGTGGAGACCACCGACAGCACCAGCACCATCGGCAGCTTCGGCAGCAGGCGCTTGATGACATCGATCACAAGCGCGATCGCCACCACCAGCAGCATGCCGAACAGCGACTGCGACACCGGCACCTTGTAGGTGAGCAGATTGCCGATGGTCACACCGCCGGTCATGATCGCCCAGGCGATCATGGTATCGACGAACGACAAGTCCTTCGCGCCGAGACCGCCGGCAGGGGCCAGCGCCACGCCTTCCGGCGCCTTGCGCCTGGAGAAGCGGCCGAGCACCGGCTCGAGGCGGTCGTACAGCCACGAGCACGCCGGCAGCGACAGGAACAGCGTGAAGTAGAAGCCCGCCACCTGGGTCAGCAGGTTGGACGCGGCGGCGATGGCGGTAAGCTGCGAGGCTGCCGAGGCCGGCTGCTGGCCGTTGATGGCGCCGATCGCGGCGGCCATCATGCTGGCGGAACCGACGCCGGCGCCCATCGCCAGCGAGCGCGGATCGAAGATGTGCAGGCTGGTGACGAAGCCGGCCAGCAGCGCGATGAACAGCGCGCCGAGCACGGTGCCGGTGATGTATTCGGCGAGCACGCCGCGGCCTTCGGCCGAGGCCATGCCGTACTTCTCGCCGATGATGACGAGGTTGCCTTCACGGCCGATGGAGAAGGTGGCGCCGACCGCCTCGCGCTTGACGCCGAGCAGCAGCGCCAGCGGCAGGCCCAGCACCAGCGTGCCGAAGGTGTGACCGAATTCCTGGAACAGCAGCGCCCAGCCGGCTTGCTTCACCTGCGGCAGCGCACTGCCGACGGTGAGGCCGAGCTTGACCACGAACAGCAGCAACCCGACGTTGAGCAGGTCGCCGGCGAACGCCTGCAAGGCGGGCTCGATCCGCGCCACGCTCGGCAGCAGCCGCTGCGCCACGCCCCAGGCGGCGGCGATCAGCAGCGCCCACACCATGGGTTGCAGCAGCACCTTGCCCGGTCCGACCTGGAACTGGACGATGCCGATGGTCTCGGCGACGGCGACGATCGCCATCACGATGACGAAGAGCTTCAGCTTCGCCATCCCGGAGGATGTCAGGGGCACGGAGTTCGGTTCAGCGGCAGCGGCGGCAGTTGTCGTCGTCATTCGGCGCTCCAGATGTGATGCGGCGCTTGAGGTCGCGCGCGTGACCAACTCTGGAACTCGACTTTCAGAGAAAATCTGCCTTGCATCAATGACAGCGACAGTGATTATGTGTTGCATTTCATGCAACGGTCACAATTGCAGCAGACAGCCGCACGGCGGCTCCGGCGACAGCTTTCGAGGTGGCGGCAGTGCTCGGCGACATGGATGACCGGCTCGATACCCGTCGCCTGCGCTACTTCATGCAGGTGCTGGAGAGCGGCTCGGTGCGCGGCGCCGCCGGAGCGCTGGGCATGGACCCGTCCGCCGTCAGCCGCGCGGTCAGCCAGCTCGAGCAGGAGTGCGGCACCGCACTGATCGAGCGGCGCGGCCGCGGCGTCGCGCCCACCGACGCCGGCACCCTGCTCGCCACCTATCTGCGCCGCCAGCTCAGCGAGAAGCAGACCCTGCTGGCGCAGATGGACAGCATCCGCAAGGTGGAGAGCGGCCACATCGACATCATGGCCGGCGAAGGCTACATCGACACGCTGATGCCGCGCACGCTCGCCCCCTTCATGCGCGCCCATCCCAAGATCACCATCGGCCTCGACGTCGGCAGCACCAACCAGATCGTGCAGGCGCTGCTCGAGGAACGCATTCACATCGGCATGCTGTTCAAGCCGCCGAACGACGAGCGGCTGCGCTCGCATCATTCCAATCCGCAGCCGATCCAGACCTGGGTGCTGCGCAGCCATCCGCTGGCGCAGATCGACCGCCCGCTGCGCCTCGCCGACCTCGTGCCCTACCCCGGCGCCACCGTGCACCGCAGTTTCGGCGTGCGCCAGCACATCGAGGCCGCCGAGATCAGCGAGGGGGTCCGCCTCAATGTCGCGCTCACCACCGCCTCGTTCGACGCGGTGATGCACTTCGTCGCAGCGGGCCTCGGCTACGCGCTGGTGCCGCGCCTGACCATGGCCGCGGCCGAGGCCTCGCGCATCGTCGCGCTGCCGATGAAGAATGCGCTGCTGTATCGCGGCCGCAGCCACGTCCTCACATTGCGTGGCCGCGCCCTGCCGCCCGCCGCGCAGGAGCTGCTGCGCCTGATCGTGAGCGATGCCAAGCCGCGCGCCAACGCTGCGCGCTAACAACCGCTGCGAACGCCGCGTGACAGCCTCGCGTGCTGAACGCGAAGTTCCTGCGATTGCTGCAAATGCGGCGAACTTGCGAACCGGGACACCGGATCGCGGCAAGGTTCATGCAATCTAGCGCTGCGATGGTTCGCCGTCCGCTCGACCGAGCGGCGACTGCCGTGTTTTCGTGGACGGAGCTTTCAGACCGATGAGGCGCTTGCTTGCAGGAGGATTGGCCCTGGTGGCGGTGACCGTGCCCGGGGCCTCCGCGTCCGGCCCTTCGCTGCCATCGGACGACGCGGTGCGGCGCATCCTCGTCGACCGCATCGACGCCGAAAGGCAGGGTGTCGGCATCGTGGTCGGGCTGGTCGACGGACAGGGCCGCCGCATCGTCGCGCACGGCACGTTCAGCAAGACCGATCCGCGGCCGGTGGACGGCGACACGGTGTTCGAGATCGGCTCCGTCACCAAGGTATTCACCAGCCTGCTGCTCGCCGACATGGCGCGGCGCGGCGAGGTCACGCTCGGCGATCCCGTGGCGAAATATCTGCCTGAGGGCGTCAGCGTGCCGCAACGCGATGGCCGCCCCATCGCCCTGGTCGATCTTGCCACCCACACCTCCGCGCTGCCGCGAATGCCGGAGAATTTCGCGCCGGCCAATCCAGCCAATCCGTATGCCGACTACACGATCGCGCAGCTCTACCAGTTCCTTGCAACCTACAAGCTGCCGCGCGGCATCGGAACGCAGTTCGAATATTCCAATCTCGGCTACGGCCTGCTCGGCCATGCGCTGGCGCGGCGCCAGGGCACCGACTACAAGACGCTGGTGCGCGAGCGCATCCTCAATCCTCTCGGCATGAACGACACCGCCATCACCCTGTCGGCAGCGCTCACGGCCCGCCTCGCGCCGGGCCATGACGGCGCGCTGAAGGTCGTGCCCAACTGGGATCTGCCGGCCCTTGCGGGCGCCGGCGCGCTGCGCTCGACCGCCAACGACATGATGACGTTCCTGGAAATGGCGCTCGGGGCCAGGGATACGCCGCTGTCACCGGCGCTGGCCACCGCGCTGCGGACCCGTCGCCTCAGCGGCGCGCCCGGCGGCGAGGTCGCACTCGGCTGGGCGATCACGCCGGGACATGACGAGGAGATCGTCTGGCACAATGGCGGCACCGGCGGCTACCAGGCCTTCATCGGCTTCCTGCCGAAATCGAAAGTCGGCGTGGTGGTGCTGTCCAACGCATCGACAAGGCTCGGCATCGACGACATCGGCATCCACCTGCTCGATCCGCAGATTCCGCTGGCGCCGCCACCGACGAAGCGCAGCGTTGCCACGGTCGATCCGATACTGTTCGACGGCTATGCCGGCCGCTACCAGCTGGCGCCGAAATTCATCCTGACGGTCACGCGCGAAGGCAACGGCCTGTTCGCCCAGGCCACCGGACAGACCAAGATCCAGTTGTTTCCGGAAAGCCCCACGCAGTTCTTCTGCGACGAGGTCGACGCCCAGATCGCGTTCGAGACCGACGCCAAGGGGCGCGCGACGCGGATGACGCTGCACCAGAACGGCCGCGACATGCCGGCACCACGGCTGCCGGATTGATCAGCAAGGCTTGCGGCGCGAACAATTCGTAGCCCGGATGAGCGCAGCGACATCCGGGAATCAAAACAACGGCCATCGATGACGGGTCGCGCCGCCCCGGGTCTCGCTGTGCTGACCCGGGCTACAGGACCACCGGTCAGCGGCGACGCATCACACGGGTTTGACGAACGCCTCGATCAGCGCCGTCGCAGCCTGCGGCGCCGACTGCGCCGGCCCGGCGGGCATCTGCTGCCCGGTGATGTAGATCCCCTCGATCAGCAGCAACAGGCCGTCGCCGAGCACATCGGGCTTGCTCGCCCCCATCGCCGCGGCGAGCTCGCGCAGGCGCTTACGGAATGCGCGCTTGTTGGCATCGGCCACCTGCCGCGCCGGATGCTCGCGGGCGGGATATTCGACGGTGGCGTTGCTGAGGCCGCAGCCGCGATAGCCGTCCGCCGCGGCGCGTTTCGACAGCCAGCGGATATAGGCGAGCACATGCTCGCGCGGATCGCTGTAGCTCTTGCCGCCCGGCTTCTCGAAACTCTCCCGGAAGCTCTCGTCGTAGTCGCGCAGGTAGGCGGCGGCAAGCTCGTCCTTCGAGGGAAAGCTGCGATAGAGGCTCGGCTTGGTGACCCCCGCCTTCTGCACGATCTCGTCGACCCCGACGGCGCGGATGCCCTCGCGGTAGAACAGCTCGCGCGCCGAGGCGCGGATGCGGTCGGCGGCCTTCGGCGCCGTCTCGGTAATCTTGCTCATGCGGTCATGGCCCTTGACAATGTTACTGACCGGTACGTATCTTCAGCCCATCGCAATACGTACCGGTAAGTAACATGCAGACACCCCCGAGTTCAAGTCTCCCGCCCTCCCGACGTCCGTTCGGCCAGCGCTATGCCTTCGTGGTGGTGGCCGTGATCTTCCTCTCGCTGCTGGGCGCCGCCGGACTGCGCTCCACCCCGGGCGTGCTGATGCTGCCGCTGCAGAAGTCGTTCGGCTGGAGCGTCGACGTCATCTCGATCTCGGCCGCCACCGGCATCCTGCTCTATGGCCTCGCCGGTCCGTTCGCCGCCGCGGTGATGCAGAGCATCGGCATCCGCCGCACCGTGCTCGCCGCGCTGGCGCTGATGGCTGCCTCCACCGGCGCGAGCTATTTCATGACCGCCCCCTGGCAGTTGTTCCTGACCTGGGGCCTGTTGTCGGGGCTCGGCTCCGGCGCGGTCACCAATGTGCTGGGCGCCACCATCGTCAACCGCTGGTTCGTCACCAACCGCGGCCTCGTGATGGGGCTTCTGACCGCGAGCACCGCAACCGGCACGCTGATCTTCATGCCCCTGCTGGCGGCTCTGACCGAGCGCGGCGGCTGGCAGCCCGTGGTGCTGACGGTGGCGGCGTGCTGCGCGGCGCTGATTCCGCTGGTCTACTTCCTCGTGCCGGAGCGGCCGGCCTCGATCGGCCAGCGCGCCTATGGCAGCACGCAGGACGATGTCGCCCCTCCGCCGCCGGCGCAGAATCCGTTCAAGACCGCGATCGACAACCTGCTGGGCGCCGCGAAGACCCGCACCTTCTGGTTCCTGTTCGGCACGTTCTTCATCTGCGGCTTCACCACCAACGGCCTCGTCGGCACCCACCTGATCGCCTTCTGCGGCGACTACGGCATCGCCGAGGTGCAGGCCGCGAGCCTGCTGGCGCTGATGGGCGTGTTCGACCTGTTCGGCACCACGCTGTCGGGCTGGCTGACCGACCGCTTCGATCCGCGCAAGCTGCTGTTCTTCTATTACGGGCTGCGCGGCCTGTCGCTGATCTACCTGCCCTACTCGAACTTCTCGCTGACCAGCCTGACGGTGTTCGCGGTGTTCTACGGCCTCGACTGGATCGCCACGGTGCCGCCGACGGTACGCATCGCCAACGAAGCCTTCGGCGACCGCAACGCGCCGATGATCTTCGGCTGGGTGGTCGCCGGCCATCAGCTCGGCGCGGCCTCGGCAACGTTCTTCGCCGGCGTGATGCGGTCGGCGCAGGGCAGCTACCTCGAGGCCTTCGTCATCGCCGGCGTCACCGGGATCGTCGCGGCGCTGCTGTCGCTGATGATGGGCCGCAAGCGCAGCGAGCCGAGCTACGCGATGTCGTAAGATATCCTGCTTGGATCCATCCCCCCGCGCCACGTCCGCCCCCGGACGTGGCGCCTGTCTTTCCGGATCAGCCATTGCCGGCGGGCAGCAGTCCCAGGCGCTTGGCGATGATGCGGTCGATCAGCCGCTTCGGCAGGATTTTGGCCAGCAGCAGCTGCAACGGCTCGGGCGAGACGGCATAGCGCACCCGCGGCCGCGGCGTGGTCAGCACATGATGCACCAGCGCGCCGATCTGCTCCGGCGGCAGGCCAGTCCTGGCCAGCGTCAGCATGAAGGTGCGCAGCCGCTCCAGCGCCGGCAGAAACGGCGACTGGCTGAAGCGGGCAATGTCGATCTCTTCCGCCTTGTCCCAGATCGGCGTCTTCACCGCACCGGGGCCGATCAGGATCACATCGATGCCGAACAGCATGAACTCGCGGCGCAGGCTTTCCGACAGGCCCTCGATCGCGAACTTGGAGGTGCTGTAGGGCGCAAGCAGCGGGTTGCCGTTCTGACCCGCGACCGAGCCGATCATGACGACCCGCCCCGGCGGCCCCTTCAACGTGCGGTCGGCGCCGAGCAGCGGCGCGAACGCCTTGGTCGCGATCACCACGCCGGTGACGTTGACCTCCATCTGGCGGCGAAACTCGTCGACCGACAGCTCGAGCAATGGCCCGGAGACCGCAATCCCGGCATTGTTGACGAGCCCTGCCAGCGTCTCGCCGCTGAGCGCCGCGTGCACCGTCTCGGCGCCGGCGCGCACCGCGGCTTCGTCGGTGACATCGAACACCAGCGGCACGAAGTTGGCACCCAGCTGCTGGCGCAGCCGCTCCGCGTCCGCCGCCTTGCGCACGCTGCCGAACACGCGAAAGCCCTGGTCGATGAGAACCTTCGCGGCCGCAAAGCCGATGCCAGTCGATGTCCCGGTGATAACGACGGATCGCATGATCTCTCCCCCGACTGCAGTGTGCTTCAAATCCCGGCGACAGCATATCACGGGCGAAACTGGACGTTGCAGATTGCGCTGTCATGACGGACCGCACGCAAGGTCCGTCATCGCGCTCATGCCGCAGCTTGCGGTCTGGCGAACCCCGCTCTACGTTGAAACCTCCCGGCCGTGCCGTCGCGCAGGCGACGATGCTCACGACCTCAAGCCAGATATCGCGATCAGCAATGTTCAGGACACTTTCGAGACTCGGCGTGACGGCGGTGATCGTCAGCGCGATTGCCGCGACAGCGCCGGCTTTCGCCGACCCGCCGGCCCAACCGGCAGCGGAGACCAAAGCCGACCCGACGCTGACCGAGATCCCCAGCCATCACGACTCCGACATCAAGCTCTACCACCCCGGCGGGACGATCAGCACCGGGCGCCAGGCGCTCGCGCAGATGCCCCATGCCGACCTGATCCTGTGGCTGGCCGGCAACCAGTTCTTCGCCATGGACGCGGTCGTTGCTGCGTTCCAGAAGCAGAACCCGACCGCCACCGTCGGCTTGCTGACCCTGCCGCCAGGGCTGCTGCTGCAGGCCATCAAGGCCGGCGGCGTAAGCTATGACGGCGAGACAGTGCGCGGCCGCCCCGACATCTATGCCTCGGTCAATCTCGGCCATCTGCGGGAGCTGAAGCGCGCCGGGCTGATGAGCCAGTCCCTCGTCTACATGCACAACGAATTGCAGATCATGGTGGCGCGCGGCAATCCGAAGAAGGTTGCCGGCATCGACGACCTCGTCCGCGCCGACGTACGCACGTCGCTGCCCAACCCCGTCAACGAAGGCATCATGCAGTTCTACCTGCGCAAGGTGCTGGAGCGGCACGGCCTGTGGCCGGCAATTGCCGGCGGACAGGAATGCACGGGCTGCCAGACCACGGCCAACAACTGGTTTACCGCGGTGCATCACCGCGAAACGCCGCAGCGGATCGCCGCGGGCCAGTCCGACGTCGGCGTGGTGTGGCGCACCGAAGTGCTGCAGGCGCTGCGCAGCGGCGCCGCGGTCGAGGCCGTCGACCTTCCCCCACAGGACAGCCTGCGGGACGAGGTGTCCTACGCGATCGGCCGCCTCGACGACACGCCGCATGGCGGCGCCGCCAGCGCCTGGCTCGCGTTCATCGCATCCGGCACGGCGCAGGACATCTACCGCGGCTATGGCTTCGTCGGCGCCAGCGCAGCGGACCTGACGCTGAAACCGATCGAGTAGCCCGCGCGACGCCGCGCTCAGCGCACCAGCAGCACGGAGGCCGGCGGCCGGCGCGTCTCCCAGCCCTCGCGTTCCAGCACCGGCACATCGTCGCAGTGCTGCGGATAACCGAGGCAGAAATAGCCGATAAAAGTCCACTCGGGCGGCACGGCCAGCATCGCGGCGACCTCAGCCGGATCGAGGATCGACACCCAGCCGAGCCCGATGCCTTCGGCGCGGGCGGCAAGCCACAGCGTGTGCACCGCCATCACCGCGGAGTATTCGATGGTCGCCGGCATGGTGAGGCGGCCGAGGCCGTGGCCCTGTACGGTCGCACGATCAGCGAACACCGCGAACTGGCAGGGGGCATCGTCGAGGCCCGCAAGCTTGAGCCGCGCATAGAGCGCGGCGCGCTCGCCCGCCTGGCATTGCAGCGCCGCGGCATTGCAGGCCTCGAAATTCCGGCGGATCGCCTGGCGCCGCGCGGGGTCGTCGACCTGCACGAAGCGCCAGGGCTGGCTGAGGCCGACCGACGGCGCAAGGCATGCGAGGCCGATCAGGCGCGCGAGCGTGCCCTCGGGCAGTGGATCGCGACGGAAATGCCGCACGTCGCGCCGCCACACCAGCAACTCCAGCAAATGCTTGCGGAACGGCGCGTCGAAGGCCGGCACGGCAGGCGAGGACGTTTCCGAGAACGTTTCCATGCCCCAGATGTATGGCAATTTCGCCGGCTGCGCATCAGCGATATGGCCGGCCGCCGCGGCAACGCACACGTTCCGCGCCTCTGTCATCGCCAATGGAACTCGCCGGGCAGTTGCACCCGGACCACGGCCCCGCATGCGGGCTATTGCCGCGCGAGGTCGTCGACGAAGGCCCGCAGGAATATCGCGCGCCGCCCCGTCTCCAGATTGAGGCAGTTGGCGATCATCGGGTTGGCCATCGTGCCCTGGAAGACGTCGTAATAGAACTTACAGGTCTTGTTGCGGCTGTCGATCCAGGCGCGCTGCATGTCGCGCAGCTTGACCTGCTGGTCCTGTTCGAGACCCTTGAGCAGCACCTGGTAGGCGCGGTTGAGCAGGCGATCCCACTGCGCCTGCTCGCCATCGAGACAGGCGACGACTTCCGCATCTCGCCGGGCGCCCTCGTCAGGCCCGATACAGGCGCCCGCGACCTTGCCGATGCACGCCTCCAGCGCCCTGTTGCCATGGCCGGCGGACGCGAGGCACGCCTCGACCGAGCCCTTGTCGCCGGATCCTTTGGCGCGATCCGGCTCGGCAGCGGACGCCACCGGGCTGTGCGCCAGCGCCAGCACGGCAGCGATCAAGCCAGCGGCAATGGACCATCGCGCAGTCATGGCATGCAGGACCTCTCGCGCACGACATCGCGCGCCCGACAATTTGGTCGACGGGAACGAGGGCGGGGTTCAAACCACGGCCTTCGGCCTGCGCGATCGCGCGGCCTGCGACGACCCACCCTCCTCATGGTGAGGAGCGGCCGTAGGCCGCGTTTCGAACCATGAGGCCACAGGGCGACAGCACCGGCCTTCATCCTTCGAGACGGCAGCTGCGCCGCCTTCTCAGGATGAGCAGAAAGGTTTGCGATGACGCAGCAGGTAGCCCGGATGAGCGCTGCAATATCCGGGCTACAAACCTGTCGGTTTCGTTTCGAAATTCGCCGCAGCCAATGCGTCATTGCCGGACTTGATCCGGCAATCCAGCTTCCTCGCAACAGAACATGAGCTGCTTAAGCTGGATCACCGGGTCTCGACGCGGAGCCTTTTATCGGGCCGCGCTTCGCGCGGACCCGTTGGCGTCCGCCCGGTGATGACGCTGGAAATGTGGAAACTCATCTCCTCGCACATCCCCACAAACGACAATGGCCGGAGCTCCGCTCCGGCCATTGCGTAGCGAGATCGCATTGCGCGTCCCGCAAAATCGAACAAGCTCAGTTCTTCGACTTGTCGACCAGCGCGCCCTTCTTGATCCACGGCATCATGTCGCGGAGCTTGGCGCCGACTTCTTCGATCTGGTGCTGGGCGAGCTTGGCGCGGGTGGCCTTGAACGAGGTCTGGTTGACCTTGTTCTCGAGCATCCAGTTGCGGGTGAAGATGCCGTTCTGGATGTCGGCGAGGACGCGCTTCATCTCCGCCTTGGTCTCCGGCGTCACGATGCGCGGGCCGGTGACGTACTCGCCGTACTCGGCGGTGTTGGAGATCGAGTAGTTCATGTTGGCGATGCCGCCTTCATAGATCAGGTCGACGATCAGCTTCACTTCGTGCAGGCACTCGAAGTAGGCCATCTCCGGCGCGTAGCCGGCTTCCACCAGCGTCTCGAAGCCGCCCTTGATCAGCTCGACGAGGCCGCCGCAGAGCACGACCTGCTCGCCGAACAGGTCGGTCTCGCACTCTTCGCGGAACGAGGTCTCGATGATGCCGGCGCGGCCGCCGCCGATGGCGGAGGCGTACGACAGGCCGAGGTCATGGGCGTTGCCCGAGGCGTCCTTGTGGATCGCGATCAGGCAGGGCACGCCGCCGCCGCGCTGATACTCGGAACGCACGGTATGGCCAGGGCCCTTCGGCGCGACCATCAGCACGTCGAGGTCGGCGCGCGGCTCGATCAGGTTGAAGTGGACGTTGAGGCCGTGGGCGAACAGCAGCGCCGCGCCGTTCTTCATGTTGTCGTGCAGGTGATCGCGGTAGATGTCAGCCTGCAGCTCGTCCGGGGTGAGCATCATGATGACGTCGGCCCACTTCGCGGCCTCCGCAACCTCGAGCACCTTGAAGCCGGCGGCTTCGGCCTTCTTGGCCGACGCCGAACCCTTGCGCAGCGCGATCGCGACGTCCTTGACGCCGGAGTCCTTGAGGTTGAGCGCATGGGCATGGCCCTGGCTGCCATAGCCGACGACAGCGACCTTCTTGCCCTTGATCAGATTGATGTCCGCGTCGCGGTCGTAATACACACGCATGTGTCGCTATCCTTCATTAGCGGGCACGATTGCCCATTCAGCTCAGATGTTGGTGGGTCAGGGCCTTGTCCGATGACCAGGCCCGGTCGAATTGCCGCCGTTGTGTAGGGCGGCGAGCCGGTCCAGACAAGCCCGAAAGCCCCTCCAGACCGGTAGTTTCTGCATAACTAGAAGCGACATCATGCCTCCGTCAGCACGGGATACAGCGAGGCCAGCAGCAGCAGCGCCATCGCGACATTGAAAACGCGCACCGCGCGCGGCGAGGTCACGATCGGCTTCAGCCAGGTGCCGAACAGCGCCCAGGCGAGCGACGAGCTGAGCCCGAGCACCAGCAGCAGCGCAGTCAGAATCATGATGTTCCAGGGGTAGCTCGCAACTGCAGCATAGGCGGTGATGGTGCCGATCGCGATCACCCAGCCCTTGACGTTGATCCACTGGAACAAGGCTGCGCCGAAAAACGATAGCGGCCTGCCCTCGGCGGCCCGCTCGGCATCCGCCGGACCGGAGCGCGCGATCGCGACGGCGAGATACACGAGGTAGGCGCAGCCGGCGTATTTCAGCACCGTCTGCAGGACCGGCCAGGTCTCGAACACCGCGCCGAGCCCGAAGCCGATCACCCCGACCAGGAAGGCGTAGCCGATGGCCACCCCCGCGACATGGGGCAGCGTGCGCCGGAAGCCGAAGTTCAGCCCCGACGTCATCAGCATCACGTTGTTCGGCCCCGGTGTATAGAGCGCCACCACGGCGAACACGACAAAGGCGACCAGGAGGTGCTGCGACATCACGCCCGTTCCATCGCTGCGGCGACGCGTTCCCTTACATGCTCTCCGGGCCGCGCACGATGGCGACGACGCCGGTGCGCGCCACCTCGACGAGGCCGAGCGGCTTCATCAGGTCGATGAACTGGTCGATCTTGGCGGTCGAGCCGGTGATCTCGAACACGAAGCTCTCCGTCGAGGCATCGATCACCCGGGCGCGGAACGCCTCCGCCAGCCGCAGCGATTCCACCCGGTGCTCACCGGTGCCGCGCACCTTGACCATGGCGAGCTCGCGCTCGATGGCATTGCCGGCGAGCGTCATGTCGACGACGCTGTAGACCGGGATCATGCGATCGAGCTGATGCTTGATCTGCTGAATCACCTGCGGCGTGCCGGTGGTGACGATAGTGATGCGCGAGACGTGCTTCTGGTGCTCGGTCTCCGACACCGTGAGGCTCTCGATGTTGTAGCCGCGGCCGGAGAACAGGCCGATGACACGCGCGAGCACGCCGGGCTCGTTGGCGACAAGCACCGACAGGGTGTGGGTCTCGTTGGGATCCTTGCGGTCATCGAGGAAATAGGCGGAGGCAGGCTGGGTCATGATCTGCTTTCTCGGTATTCGTTCTAAGTCACATCGCCCTTGGCTGAACCCTCATGGTGAGGAGCGCAGCGACGCCGCGCGTCTCGAGCCATGAGGCCGCGGCCCTGGCCTCATCCTTCGAGACGCCCGCTGCGCGGGCTCCTCAGGATGAGGAGACGAGCCGGGTGCGCCGCTCAACTCACACCAGCGCCTTGCCGCCGGCGAAGGCCTTGGCGGTGGCCTCGTCGTTGGCCTCCGCGGGCAGCAGCATCTCGTTGTGCGCCTTGCCCGACGGAATCATCGGGAAGCAGTTCTCCAGCGCCGCGACGCGGCAGTCGAACAGCACCGGGCGCTTGATGCGGATCATCTCCTCGATGGCGCCGTCGAGATCGCGCGGCTTGTTGACCTGCATGCCGACGCAGCCGAACGCATCCGCCAGCTTGACGAAGTCCGGCAGCGCCTCCGAGTAGGAGTGCGACAGGCGGTTACCGTGCAGCAGCTGCTGCCACTGCCGCACCATGCCCATGTACTGGTTGTTGAGGATGAAGATCTTGATCGGCAGCTCGTACTGCACCGCCGAGGACATCTCCTGCATGGTCATCTGCACCGAGGCGTCGCCGGCGATGTCGATCACCAGGCTGTCGCGATGGGCGACCTGCACGCCGAGGGCCGCCGGCAGGCCGTAGCCCATGGTGCCGAGGCCGCCGGAGGTCATCCAGCGGTGCGGCTCCTCGAAGCCGAAGAACTGCGCCGCCCACATCTGATGCTGGCCAACCTCGGTGGTGATGTAGGTGTCGTGGCCGCGCGTCAGCTCGAACAGGCGCTGGATCGCGTATTGCGGCAGGATCACCTCGTCGTTCTTCTTGTAGGCGAGCGAGTTGCGCGCGCGCCAGGCGGCGATCTGCTGCCACCACGGCTTGATGTCCGGCGCCTTGGCCTCCGCCTTGAACACCTGCAAGAGATCGCCGAGCACATTGGCGACGTCGCCGATGATCGGCACGTCGACGCGGATGTTCTTGTTGATCGACGACGGGTCGATGTCGATGTGGATCTTCTTGGAGCCGGGCGAGAACGCATCGGTGCGGCCGGTGATGCGGTCGTCGAAGCGCGCGCCGATGCACAGCATGACGTCGCAGTCATGCATCGTCATGTTGGCTTCGTAGGTGCCGTGCATGCCGAGCATGCCCAGCCAGTTCTTGCCCGACGCCGGATAGGCGCCGAGGCCCATCAGCGTCGAGGTGATCGGAAAACCGGTGACTTCGACGAGCTCGCGCAGCAGCCTGGACGCCTCGGGGCCGGAATTGATCACGCCGCCGCCGGAATAGATCACCGGGCGCTTGGCGCCGGCAAGCAGCGACACCGCCTTGCGGATCTGCTCGGCGTCGCCCTTGACCCGCGGCTTGTAGGAGACGTGAACGTCGGACTTGCGCGGCGGCGTGTAGGTGCCGACCGCGAACTGCACGTCCTTGGGCACGTCCACCACCACCGGGCCCGGACGGCCGGTGGTCGCGACATAGAACGCCTCGTGCAGCACCCGCGGCAGGTCCTCGATGCGCCGCACCAGCCAGTTGTGCTTGGTGCAGGGCCGGGTGATGCCGACGGTGTCGCACTCCTGGAAGGCGTCGTTGCCGATGAGATGGGTCGGCACCTGGCCGGTGATGCACACCAGCGGGATCGAATCCATCAGCGCGTCGGTCAGCGGGGTGACCATGTTGGTCGCGCCCGGGCCCGAGGTCACCAGCACCACGCCCGGCTTGCCGGTGGAGCGGGCATAGCCCTCGGCCGCGTGCCCTGCGCCCTGCTCGTGCCGCACCAGGATGTGCTCGACCTCATTCTGCTGGAAGATCTCGTCATAGATCGGAAGGACCGCGCCGCCCGGATAGCCGAAAATGTGCTCGACCCCATGATCGATCAGCGCACGGACGATCATCGCCGCGCCGGTCATCTTGTTGGGATCGTTGCTCGTGCTGTCGCTCATGGTTCACTCCGGATCCGCTTGCCGCTTGGCCGGGAAGCCTTCGGCTCCCCGAGGTCGTTCGAGGTAATAAAAAAGGGCCTCTGAAGGGCCCTTCACACCGCCAGGATTGCAGATGGCCTCAGCCACCCCCGGCGGTGTGTCGAAGGACGATAAGTACGACAATGCTGGTAATAATATTGCGCATTTCTCGCCCAAAATTCCTGAAGGTTGCGCGCCTTATAGCCCCCGGCCGGCCAAAGTCAAGCCGAACGAGCCTTTTGGGGGCCATTTCCAGCGCGGTTCCGAGCCTAACGCGGTTCATTCCGCAGAGCGAGAGGCAAAGTTGGCGGGCGAGCCATGCGCGCCCGGCGGACGGGCTTCAGAACCTCCGCCGGTCCGGAGAACCTCCGACGGGCCGGCAGCGACTGATAGGGGTGTCGATCCCCGGAGCATGAAAGACCATGCCGCACTGGTTTCTCCCCCTGCTGGCGCTGATCGGACTGGGCGCGTTCTTCTACTTCGGCTTCTGGCGCGGCCTCAGCAACCAGCGCGATCCCGACAACCGCGACAACGGCGATGCGAGCGCGGCACGCGACATGCTCGGCGGCGGCGACGCCTCCGGGCATCACTGAGCGGCGGCGGTCCACACTCCCGGCGCGCCGTTCAATCGTCGTCGACGAGGTGGATATGCCGCGCGCTCAATGCCGCCAGCAGTTGTTCGATCTGCCCGGCCGTCAGCAGCGCATGACCCAGCAGCTCGTTGAGCTCGCGAAAGCTGATGTTCCCCTGCCTCGCCGCCAGGATTGCGGCGCCCTCGACAGCCCGCCGCACCACGTCGTCCATCACACGCTCCCCGACAGGCCCCTCTCCCCAACGAGAGATCGTCGTGAGGACCGCGGCTACCCCAGCCCGCGCAGCGCAAACGCCTCGGCGAGCCAGGCACGCGCCTCGTGGGGCGCGATCCACTGGAACTCGGACATCTGGTGGCGGAACCAGGTGAACTGGCGCTTGGCATAGTGGCGGGTGTCGGTCTGGCCGATGGTTACAGCTTCGTCCCGGCTGATTTCGCCGGCGAGATGGCGGATCAGCGCCGGCACGCCATGAGCCTTCATGGCCGGCAGCAGCGGATCGAGCCCGCGGGCCGCGAGCCGAGCGACCTCCTCCAGCGCGCCCTGGTCCAGCATCGCCGTGAAACGGGTATTGATCCGCTCATAGAGCTCGGCACGCTCCGGCGCCAGGAACAGCGCCAGCGTCTCGTCCGGCGGCAGCAGCGGCGGCAGGCCCTCGCGGTGCCAGTCGCTGAGCGAGCGGCCGGTGGCCTCGACGACCTCCAGCGCCCGGGCGACACGGACACGGTCGCGCGGCTTGAGCTTGAGCGCCATCAGGGGATCGCGCAGCGCCAGTTCCCGATGCAGCGCCTCCGCCCCGCCATGCTCCAGCCGCGCCCGCACATCGTCGCGCACCTTCGGCGGAATCGGCGGCACCGCCGACAGCCCCCGCGTCAGCGCCTTGAAGTACAGCCCGGTGCCGCCGATGAAAATCGGCACCCGGCCGCTCTCCCGCGCCTCGTACAGGGCGGAGACCGCGTCGTTGACCCACATGCCGGCGGAACAGTTCACGCCGGCGTCGGCATAGCCATACAGGCGGTGCGGCGCGCGGGCCTCGTCGTCCGGCGTCGGGCGGGCGGTCAGCACCCGCAAGTCCCGGTAGACCTGCATGGAATCGGTATTGATGATGATCCCGTCGACGGCGCAAGCGAGGTCGAGCGCCAGCGCCGACTTGCCGCTGGCGGTCGGTCCTGCGATAAGCACGGCCCGGAACGGACGGTGTCTGTTCACGCGCTGCCCCTGTGGTTCACGCTGCGGTTTCCCCCAAGCCCAAGGTCTGCAATGTCGCTCGTCGCCACGCTGATTTCCAACCCCAACGATCCCGCCCTGGACAGCACGGCGATCGACGCAGCGTGCGCCATTCTGCCGGCCGGCGCCAGACCGAGCTGGCTGCACGACGAAGTCGCCGCCGATATTACCTTCGACAGCGACGAGGACCCCCGCGCCATCGCGGAACGGCTGCGGCAGGCCCGCGGCGACCTTCCGATCGATGTGGTGGTGCAACCGGTCGCGACGCGGCGCAAGAAGCTTTTTCTCGCCGACATGGATTCCACCATGATCGGGCAGGAATGCATCGACGAGCTTGCCGACTTCGCCGGGCTCAAGGCCCATGTCGCAGGGATCACCGAGCGGGCGATGCGCGGCGAGATCGCGTTCGAGCCGGCGCTGCGCGAGCGCGTCGCGCTGCTCAAGGGCCTGCCGACCGGCGTGGTCGACGAGGTACTGGCCAAGCACATCACCCTGACGCCGGGCGGCACCGAACTGGTGCGCACCATGCGCGCCCACGGCGCCTACACCTGCCTGGTGTCCGGCGGCTTCACCGTGTTCACCAGCCGCATCGCGGCCATGGTCGGCTTCCAGGAGAACCGCGCCAACACCCTGATCGCCGAGGGCGACCGCTTCGCCGGCACCGTCGCCGAGCCGATCCTCGGGCGCGAGGCCAAGCTCGCGACACTGCTGGAGCTGCGGGAAACCTTCGACCTCGACGCCATCGACACGCTGGTGGTCGGCGACGGCGCCAACGATCTCGCCATGATCGAGGCCGCCGGCCTCGGCGTCGCCTATCACGCCAAACCCAAGGTCGCCGCCGCCGCCGGCGCGCGCATCGACCATGGCGACCTCTCCGCGCTGCTCTACGCTCAGGGCTTCAAGCGCACCGAATTCGTGACGGCGTAACGGGTTCGCGGCCAGCACCTCGACGATGGTGAACGCCGCAATGCCGGCGCCCGCGAGAGCGCGCCGGCCATCGCGCAGGCACACGGGCTGGAGCGACGCTCCAAAACGCAAATGGCCGGGACGAGCCCGGCCATCGCGACGATCGTGGTGAGGCGCCCTACTGCAGGCTGAGCGCCACGAAGCGCAGCTCGCCCTCGGCGTTGGAGACCAGCAGCAGCACGGACTTCTTGCCGTCCTTCTTGAGCTGATCGACGCGCTTCTTGACGTCGGCGCCGTTGGTCACCGCCTCCTGCGCCACCTCGACGATGACATCGCCGGCACCGAGCCGCTTGTCCGCCGCATCGGATGCGCTGTCGACGCCGGTGATGATGACGCCCTTCACGCTCTCCTTGATCTTGAAGCGGGTGCGCAGGTCCTTGGTCAGCGCCGCGAGGTCGAGGCCGAGGGCCTTCTGCGTCACCGTCTTGTCGGCCTCGGGCGAGCTCGACTTCGCCGAGGCCGGCGTCGGCTTCTCGTCATCCGGCAGGCGGCCGAGGGTGACCTGCCTGGTCTCCTCCTTGCCCTTGCGGATGACGATGACATCGACGGTCTTGCCGACCGCGGTATCCGCCACCGCGCGTGGCAGGTCCTTCATCTCCTTGATGTCCTTGCCGTCGAACTTGACGATGACGTCGCCCGGCTCGATGCCGGCAGGCTTCGCCGGACCCTTGTCCTCGACGCCGGCGATCAGCGCGCCGCGCGCCGGCTTGATGTTGAGGCTGTCGGCGATTTCATCGGTGACCTGCTGGATGCGCACGCCGAGCCAGCCACGGCGGGTCTCGCCGAACTGGCGCAACTGCTCGACGACGCCCGCGACGGTCTTCGACGGCACGGCGAAGCCGATGCCGATCGAGCCGCCCGACGGCGAGATGATCGCGGTGTTGACGCCGATGACCTCGCCATCGAGGTTGAACAGCGGGCCGCCCGAGTTGCCGCGATTGATGGCGGCGTCGGTCTGAATGTAGTTGTCGTAGGGACCGGAGTTGATGTCGCGGTTGCGCGCCGAGACGATGCCGGCGGTCACCGTGCCGCCGAGCGAGAACGGGTTGCCGATCGCCACCACCCATTCGCCGAGGCGCAGCTTGTCGGAGTCGCCGAACTTGACGGCGGTCATCTGCTTGTCGGGCGTGAACTTGAGCACCGCAAGATCGGTCTTCTTGTCGCGGCCCATCACCTGGGCGCGATACTTGGTGCCGTCATTGAGGATGACGTTGATCTCGTCGGCGTCGGCGATGACATGGTTGTTGGTGACCACGATGCCCGACGGGTCGATGATGAAGCCGGAGCCCAGCGAGTTGACCTTGCGCGGCTGGGAGTTCTTGCCGTCGCCGCCGCCGCCCTTGCCGCCGCGGCGGTTCTTGAGGAAGTCGTCGAAGAACTCCTGGAAGGGCGATCCCGGCGGCAGCTGCATGTTCGGCATGTCTTCGCCGCCCCGCGCCTCGACGGTCTGCGAGGTCGAGATGTTGACGACCGCGTCGATCACCTTCTCCGCGACGTCGGCGATGCCGTCCGGTCCGCGCGCCGCGGCGGGCGAGGCCGCCAGCAGGCCAGCGACGGCGGCACCGGCCGCAGCACGAACGATCGGGCGAAACAGCCGGGATCGCGAAGGCAGGCAGTGGCTCAATGCTGCGATGGCATTGGTCATAGGGTGGTCGTCTCCTGAAACAAAAGGGGTCGCCAAGTTCGGGTCAGAGTGCGCCGGAACGAGGGGCCGGCGCAAGCTGTTCCGGAAGGCGATCAAAGCGCCGATTGCGGCGAAATACGGGCCTGCACCACGGCCGGTTGTACGCCGCAACGAGGGCGTCCCGATCGCAAAATCGTGACTGCGCCGGCGGACCTCCGCAGACGGTCGGCAGACCGCCGGCCGGCGGCGTCAAGGGCGGCGAATCAGCCAGATCAGGATCAGACCGAACACCGCCGAACCGATGCCGACCACCCGCAGGATATTGTCGGGGGTGAGGATGGCGCTCTTCATCGCCTCGCGCATCCAGTTGGGCAGGGCCGCGAACAGCAGGCCCTCGACGACGAGAAGAATGCCGACGCCGACCAGCAAGTCGGAAAACGCAATCGACCTCAGCACACCCAGCCTCCCCGGCGACGTTCTCGTGGCGCGATCTCTTTAAAGCCGTCGTGTCCCGTCGCGCGCGGCCTTGACGCCCCATCGCCGCAGACAGACCCCGCGAGCCCTCCGCAAGGACGGTCCGCCCGTGCTGTTTAATGCATGATCCGCGGGCGTGGAAAGCAGTTTTCAGAAGGGCTGGCCTGCCCCCGGACGCGGCGGGATCGCCGGACCGCCATGGCACAAATGGAACAGGCGCCGGGGTCTCCGGCGCCTGTGACCTTACTGGTTGGCGGGGGCCGCTGCGCCTGCCCGCGGACCGGGCCCGGGCGCCGCCGATTTGCCGGCCGGATTGCTGAAGTAGCGGAAGAAGTCCGAATCGGGCCGCAGCACGAAGCGGGTGTCGTTCGGCTTCAGGCCCGCCTCGTAGGCCGCCATCGAGCGATAGAACGCGAAGAAGTCCTGATCCTTGCCGTAGGCTTCGGCGAAGATGCGGTTGCGCTCGCCGTCGCCCTCGCCGCGGATCTGCTCGGCCTGCGAATTGGCGTCGGCGATGATGATGGTCGCCTGGCGATCGGCACTGGAGCGGATCTCCTGGGACTTCTGGCCGCCCTGGGCACGGAATTCCGCGGCCTCGCGCTGACGCTCGGTCTGCATCCGCTGGTAGACCGCCTGGCTGTTCTGCTCGGGCAGGTCGGCGCGGCGGATGCGGACGTCGACCACGGCGATGCCGTAGGCGCTGGCCTCGCGGTCGAGCTGGTCGCGGATGCGGGCCATCAGGGCGTCGCGCTCGTCGCGCACCACCTGGATGAACGTCACCTCGCCGAGCACGCGGCGCATCGCCGAGTTCAGCAGCGTGGTGAGCTGCAGGTTGGCGGCCTGGATGGTGCCGACGCGCTGGTAGAACAGCAGCGCGTCCTTGATGCGATAGCGCGCGAAGGCGTCGACGACGAGACGCTTCTGGTCGGACGCGATCACTTCCTGGGACGGGTTCTCGAGGTCGAGAATGCGCTTGTCGATCTCGATGACGTTCTCGATGAACGGCGCCTTGACGTGCAGCCCCGGCTCGGTGACGACCTTCACCGGCTTGCCGAACTGTACCACCAGCGCCTGCTGGGTCTGCCGCACCGTGAACAGCGCGCTGTAGCCAACCACGACGAGGGCGATCAGCAAGAGGATCGCCACGATACCTGAAAAGCCGGACTTCATCGTGTGCTCCCCTGCTGCGTCTGGGCCGCGGCCTGCGGCCGGCGCATCAGCTCGGTCAGCGGCAGATAGGGCACGAAGCCCTGGCCCTGCCCCGACGAGCCGGGGTCGATCACGACCTTGTCGGCCGAACCGAGCACGCGCTCCATGGTTTCGAGATAGATGCGCTGCCGCGTCACGTCGGGCGCCTTCTTGTATTCGTCGTAGACCTTCAGGAAGCGCGCGGTCTGGCCCTTGGCCTCCGCCACCGCCTGCTCCTTGTAGCCCTGCGCGGCCTGCAGGATCTGCGCACCGCGGCCACGGGCGTCGGGGACCACGCGGTTGGCATAGGTCTGGGCCTCGTTCTGCAGCCGTTCGAGGTCGGCACGCGCCGCCTGCACGTCGCGGAAGGCGTCGATGACCTGGGCCGGCGGGTCGACCTTCTGCATCTGCACCTGCTGGATCAGCACGCCGGAATTGTAGCTGTCGAGCGTCTTCTGCATCAGGTCCTGCACCGCCGTCTCGGTCGCAGTGCGCGCGCCGGTCAGGATCGGCTGGATGTTGGTGCGGCCGATCACCTCGCGCATCGCGCTCTCGGCCACCGCCTTCACGGTGCCCTCGGGATTCTGGATGTTGAAGAGGTAGTCGCCGACGCCATCGTTCTTGATGCGCCACAGCACGGTGAAGTCGACATCGACGATGTTCTCGTCGCCGGTCAGCATCAGGCTCTCTTCCGGCACGTCGCGGAAGCTGCCGCCGCGGCGGGATTCGTCATAGCGCATGCCGATGCTCAGCGTGGAGACGCGCAGCGCCTTCGGCAGCAGCACGCTCTCGATCGGATACGGCGCATGGTAGTGCAGGCCCGGGCCGACGGTGCGGACATGCTGACCGAACCGCAGCACGACGCCGAGCTCTTCAGACTGCACGCGGAAGAAGCCGGACAGCGCCCAGATCGCCACCGCCGCAACCAGCAGCAGCACGATGCCCATGGCGCTGAAATGGCCGCCCGGCAGGATCGACTGCAGGCGGTCCTGGCCGCGCCGCAGAAGGTCTTCCAGATCCGGCGGCTTGGGTCCCGACGACTGCGGTCCGGAGCCCCATGGCCCTTTCGGCCCCGAGCCCCACGGGCCGCCACCTTGATTCTTCCACGGCATCAGTTGTCTCCTTGACGCGGACCGACGGCGTCGGACGCAATCCGGACGGCTTTATAGGGGACGGCTGCGCCCCTTACAACGCAGCCTCTGCTCCGCCAGCAGGTAGGCGCGGCCCGGTTTTTGTCAATGCAAACATCGGGAAACGGGGTTAATGCCGGCCCGGCGTATATATGTCGCATAAGTGAAATCGGCGCTGTCGTCGGCACCGGCGGCGTTGCGCGCGCGCGCGGTCTCGTCCCAGCGCACAGGATCCGGCGCCCGCAAAACATCGAGAAAAGCGTCGCCGTCCGGCTGCGCATGGATGTGCGTGACCTCGAGCCGGTCGGCGCGATCGAGCCACTGGGCGAAGATCTCGGCGCCGCCGATCACCATGATCTCGGAGGCAAAACGACGCAGCGCATCGCCGCGCGCGACATCGAGCGCTGCGTCAAGCGACCGCGCGACAATGACACCCGGCACCTGGAACTTGCCATCGCGCGTCACCACGATGTTGGTGCGTCCGGGAAGCGGCCTGCCGATCGACAGAAACGTCTTGCGCCCCATGATCACCGGCTTGCCGAGAGTCAGCGCCTTGAAACGCTTCAGGTCGGACTTCAGCCGCCACGGCATCGCATTGTCGCGGCCGATGACGCCATTGTCGGCGACCGCGACCACGAACACCATCTGCAGCAGCACGCCGCCACCGGCCGCGCTCACACCGCAACCTCGGCCTTGATGTGCGGATGCGGATCGTAGCCGACGAGCGTGAAGTCGTCATACCGGAACGAGAAGATGTCCTTGACGTCGGGGTTGAGCGTCATGGTCGGCAGCGCCCGCGGCGCGCGCGTCAGCTGCAGCCGCGCCTGCTCGAGATGATTGGAATAGAGGTGCGCGTCACCGAGGGTATGCACGAACTCGCCGGGCTTCAGGCCAGTGACCTGCGCGACCATCATGGTCAGCAGGGCATAGGACGCGATGTTGAAGGGCACGCCGAGGAACACATCCGCCGAGCGCTGGTAGAGCTGGCAGGACAGCCGGCCCTTGGCGACGTAGAACTGAAACAGGCAGTGACAGGGCGGCAGCGCCATCTTGTCGACATCGGCCGGATTCCAGGCGGTGACGATCAGCCGCCGCGAATCCGGGCTGTTGCGGATCATCGCGATCAGGTTGCTGATCTGGTCGATGACACGGCCGTCCGGCGCCACCCAGGAGCGCCACTGCTTGCCATAGACCGGGCCGAGGTCGCCGTTCGCGTCCGCCCACTCGTCCCAGATCGTGACGTTGTGGTCGTGCAGGTATTTGATGTTGGTGTCGCCGGCCAGGAACCAGAGCAGCTCGTGCACGATCGCCTTGAGCGGCAGCTTCTTGGTCGTGAGCATCGGGAAGCCGCGCCCGAGGTCGAAGCGCATCTGATGGCCGAACACCGACAGCGTGCCGGTGCCGGTGCGGTCGGTCTTCTCCGCGCCGTCGGCGAGAATACGCTCAAGCAGGTCGTGATATTGATGCATCTGGGTTTTTCGGGCTCGGGAACCGGGGCGGAGCGGCGACTCAGGGCCCCCGCCGACGGCGATCATACACCCCGCCCCTGCCCCGGACCATGGCGGCGGCCGGCGCAAACGACAAGGGCGGTGCCCTCGGCACCGCCCGGTTGTCACCAGGCCTTTTCAGCCCTGTGGATCAGTTCTGCGCCGCCTTGAGCACCGCGCTCCATTTGGCAACCTCGCTCTTCACGAGACCACCGAGCGCCTCGCGGGTGCGCCCCTCGGGCTTGGGAATGTCGCTGCCGAGGTCGAGCAGGCGCTTGCGCACGGTGTCGTCGTCGAGCGCCTTGGCCGCCGCCGCATTGAGCTTGGCGAGGATCGGCTCCGGCGTCCCCTTGGGCGCGAACACCGCGTTCCAGGCCGACGCCTGGTAGGCCGGCAGGCCGGCTTCCGCCGTGGTCGGCAGCTCCGGCAGCGACGGATTGCGCTCGGCGGTCGCCACCGCATAGGCGCGGATGGTGCCGCCCTTGATCTGCGGCACGGCATTGACGACCTGGTCGCACATGTAGTCGACCTGCTGCGCCACCAGCGCGTTCATCGCCGGGCCCGTGCCGTTGAACGGCACGCCGGTCGGCTTGATGCCGAGGATCGAGTTGAACAGCTCGCACGACACATGGGACACCGAGCCGACGCCGGCATGGGCCATGTTGATCTTGTCGGTGTTGGCCTTGAGATAGGTAACGAGGCCGTTGAGATCATTGGCCGGAAAGTCCTTGCGCGCCAGCACCAGGATCGGCGTGCCGGCGAGCAGCGCGATCGGCTCGAAGTCCTTCTCCGGATTGTAGGCGAGCTTGGGATAGAGCGGCACCGCGGCCGCATGGGTGCCCATGTGGCCGGTGATCAGGGTGTAGCCGTCAGCTTGCGCGCGCGCCGCCCGCGTCGCGCCGGTGGTGCCGCCGGCGCCGACGACGTTCTCGATCACGATCGCCTGGCCCAGTGTCTGCGCCATGTGGCTGGCGACGATGCGCGCGACGACGTCGGTCGGACCGCCGGCCGCGAACGGCACGATCATGGTGATCTGACGGGTCGGATAGTCCTGCGCGGACGCGATGCCGGCGAACGCTGCGGCAATGGCCAGCGCACCGAGCGAGCGCGCCACAAGGCTGCGAAAAGACATGATGAAAAGCCCCTCCCAAAATTTATCGTTACGCTGGCCTAGCAGAGTTGTCGCAGGCGCGTAACCGGCCAAACCGCCGCAGCACCACGGCCCCGAAACGCAGCGCGGCCGGCGCGCGCGAGGCGGCCGGCCGCGAACGATCCCGCAATATCCTGCCCTAGTTCTCGGATTCGACGAACACTTCCTCGCGCTTGCGGCGCAGCGCCGGCAGCACCGCGATCACCAGCAGGAAGGCCGCGATCGCCATCAGCGCCGCCGACAGCGGCCGCGTGAAGAACACCGTGGCGTCACCGCGCGAGATCAGCATCGCGCGGCGCAGGTTCTCCTCCATCAGCGGCCCCAGCACCATGCCGAGCAGCAGCGGCGCCGGCTCGAAGTCGTGCTTCACCAGCCAGTAGCCGACGAGACCGAACGCGCCGGCCATGACCACATCCATCGGCGCGTTGCTGATGGAGTAGATGCCGATGGCGCAGAAGATCACGATCGAGGGGAACATCAGCCGATAGGGCACGCGCAGCAGCCGCACCCAGATGCCGACCAGCGGCAGGTTGATCACCAGCAGCATCAGGTTGCCGACCCACATCGAGGCGATCATGCCCCAGACGAGCTCCGGCTGCTTCTGCATCACCTGCGGCCCCGGCACGATGCCGTGGATGGTCATGGCGCCGACCATCAGCGCCATCACCGCGTTCGGCGGAATGCCGAGGGTGAGCAGCGGAATGAACGAGGTCTGCGCCGCGGCGTTGTTGGCGCTCTCGGGCGCGGCGACGCCCTCGATGGCGCCGCGGCCGAACCGCGACGGGTTCTTGGCGATCTTCTTCTCGAAGGTATAGGCCGCGAACGAGGCGATCACGGCGCCGCCGCCGGGCAGGATGCCGAGGATCGAGCCGAGCACGGTGCCGCGCAGGATCGCGGGCGTGGAATCGATGAGATCCTTTTTGGTCGGCATCAGGCCGGTGACGCGCTCCTGCACCAGGCTGCGGTCTTCCTCCGCGCCGTGGTCGAGGTTGCGGATGATCTCGGCAAAGCCGAACACGCCCATCGCGACGGTAGCGAAGCCAAGGCCGTCGGCGAGTTCGGGGATGTTGAAGGCCATACGCGACACGCCGGTCTCGATGTCGGAGCCGACCATCGACAGCAGCAAGCCGAGCACGATGACCGCGATCGCCTTGAGCACCGAGCCCTTGGCCAGCACCACGGCGAACACCAGGCCGAGCACCATCAGCGAGAAGTACTCCGCCGGGCCGAACAGCAGCGCCAGCTTGGTCAGCGGCGCGCCGAGCACGGCGATCAGCACGGTGGCGATGCAGCCGGCGGCGAACGAGCCGATGGCGGCGATGGCGAGCGCCGGGCCGGCGCGGCCCTGCTTGGCCATCTGGAAGCCGTCGAGGGTGGTGACCACCGAAGTCGCCTCGCCCGGAATGTTGACCAGGATCGAGGTGGTCGAACCGCCGTACTGCGCGCCGTAATAGATGCCGGCGAGCATGATCAGCGCGCCGACCGGGTCCAGCTTGAAGGTGATCGGCAGCAGCATCGCCACGGTGGCGATGGTGCCGACGCCGGGCAGCACGCCGACCAGCGTGCCGACCAGCGCGCCGATCAGGCAGAAGATGATGTTCCACGGAATAGGGATCGACAGCCCGCCGAGCCAAGACGGCGTCCAAGGCACACACTGGAAGACGACCTGAAAGCCGAGGCCGAGATTGGCGAAAACGTCCCCCATCACGCCCTCACTGCAGGAATTGCGGCCAGAGCTGGAACGACAGCCCGAGCATGAATGGAAACAGCACGGCGCAGAACGCGGTCAGCGCCACGCCGACGATCACGGCCTCGAGCCAGCGCGTTTCCGGCGAGCCCATGGCGGCGACGAGAAAGGTGATGATGCCGGACACGATCAGGCCGAGCGGCCGGATCGCCACCGCGAACAGCAGGACCGAGACCGTGACGAAGAACGGCCCGCGCCAGGCGAACCGTGCCAGCGGCGCGCCATCGGTGACGAGGCCGCCGGCCGCGACCGCGATGCCGAGCGCCGCAAGCAGAGCGGCGAACATCCGCGGCGCCGTGCCCGGCCCGAACGAGAAGCCGCGCATGCCGTTGAGGTCGTTCGACGCCCAGAACGCGAACAGCGCCACCGCGATCAGCGCGACGCCGCCATAGTAGTCCTGCGCGCCCTTCAGGCGCGGAAACAGGGTGAAGATCGCGATCAGCACCAGCGGCAGCGAGTACACCGTCAGCAGCGTGCGGTCGGCGAGCAGCCCCGAGACGATGTCGAAGGCAGGCCCCGCGGCGAACGGTCCGAACAGCGCCTCGTTGCCGGGGATGAGCGCCAGCACCGAGCGGGCGAACCAGAACGCCAGCACGAGGAGCTGCGGCCCGAAGGCGAGTGCGATGAGGGAGATGGAGCCGATGGGATTCTGCACCCCGCCACGGTGCACGGTCACGACCGGTGCGGTCGCTCGGCCTGTCGCCTTATCCATGAACGCCCCTTCCCCGTCACGAACTGGCTGTTCGCACTGTTTTTGTACGACCTTGCAAACCATTGCGAACGGGCTTTGTCAATTTGCCGGAGGCCGCGCGCCGCGCTGGATGCGCGCCGTGCGACGCTGAGTCGCCATGCCGTCGCCTCGGCTGTGAAGAGCCGGGCTTCGCGCCGCCATGGCGGGACCTTCCCTTTGCATGACGCGGTTTTGCCCCCTATATTGGGGGTGCCGGTTCGCCGGCTATGGAAATAGATGGCCGTCGCAATAAACCATTCGGACCCGGGGGCAGCACCCGGCGCCTCCACCCAAGCCCGCAGCGCACGCGCGGGTTTCGGCGGGGGCGAAACAGGATCGACGAGGGCGTAAAGGGCGTGTTTTTTCCCGGGATTGTTCCGCCGTTATCGGGCTATGCAATAGTTGCCAACGACAACTTTGCTCCGGTTGCTCAGGCTGCGTAACGCAGTTTGAAAGACCACTTTAAAGTCCTAGCGGGTTAAGCTCCGTTAGGCGGGGTTCGGAGGCACCTGGCAACAGAAGCCTCCACTTCAATTTTCCGCGCCGGCTTTGGCGCGGGGCGGAACTATCCCCAATCCGGCCCGATATCGGCCCTGGCGGCTACTGACCTCGGCCGGCTGGCGGGGTAGCATGGAACAAAATGCGAGTCGGCCGGATTTGTCCGCCCCTGCTCGCGCGCTGTTGTGTTCGCAGCCGTCGCCGGCTGCCGCTATTATTGGACCGACCGATGCCGACCGATCTCATCCGCTATGACGTCCTCGCGCGTGATGCCCTCCGCGGCGTGCTGCGCCGCGTGCTGGCGGATGCCGCCACCCATGGCCTGCCCGGCGACCATCACTTCTACATCACCTTCCTCACCAGGGCCGACGGGGTGAAGCTGTCGCCGCGCCTGCTGGCGCAATATCCCGACGAGATGACCATCATCCTGCAGCATCAGTTCTGGGACCTCACCGTCACCGACGAGCGCTTCGACATCGGCCTGTCGTTCGGCGGCACGCCGGAGCGGCTGTCGATCCCGTTCAGCGCCATCAAGAGCTTCTTCGACCCGTCGGTGCAGTTCGGCCTGCAGTTCGAACCCTCCGAGGCCGAGCCGGCCGCACAGCTCCCGGCCGCGGCGGAGGCGAGCCCGGCCGAGGGCAAGGACGAGCCCGCAGACGAGCCGACCAAGCCCACCGAGGGCGCCGAGGTGGTGCGGCTGGACCGCTTCCGCAAGAAATAGCCGCGTCCAGACGCCGCTCCTTCCGCCGTTTTGATCAATTCTGCCCCGGGCGGCTTTCGCCCGGCGATGCCTGTCATTAGGTAGGAACCGCGGGCGGCCGCATGCCGATATCCCGCGTCCAGCGACCGACGGAAGGCTCCATGGCGAACGCATCGAACGACAAGACGGCAACCCGCACCGAAACCGATACCTTCGGCCCGATCGAGGTCGCCGCCGACCGTTACTGGGGCGCGCAGACCGAGCGCTCGCGCAACAATTTCCGCATCGGCCGCGAGCGTATGCCGCAGCCGATCATCCGCGCGCTCGGCGTGGTCAAGCAGGCCGCGGCCGAGACCAACCGCGAACTCGGCCTGCTCGACGACCAGCGCGCCGCCGCCATCATCCGCGCCGCCGGCGAGGTGGTCGACGGCAGCCTCGACGAGCACTTTCCGCTGGTGGTGTGGCAGACCGGCTCGGGCACCCAGACCAACATGAACGTCAACGAGGTGATCTCGAATCGCGCCATCGAACTGCTCGGCGGCGTGCGTGGCTCCAAGAAGCCCGTGCACCCCAACGATCACGTCAACATGAGCCAGTCGTCGAACGACAGCTTCCCGACCGCCATGCACATCGCGGCGGCCGAGCGCATCACGGCCGATCTGCTGCCGGCGCTCGCCTACCTGCACGCCGCGCTCGAGGCGAAGCAGCAGGAATTCGCCGGGATCGTGAAGATCGGCCGCACCCACACCCAGGATGCGACGCCGCTGACGCTCGGCCAGGAGTTCTCCGGCTATGCCGCCCAGGTCGCGAGCGGCATCGCGCGCATCCGCGGCGCCATCGGGGAACTTTACGCGCTGGCGCAGGGCGGCACCGCCGTCGGCACCGGCCTCAACGCCAAGCCCGGCTTCGCCGAAAAGTTCGCCAAGCATGCCGCGGCGATCACCGGACTGCCTTTCGTCACCGCGCCGAACAAGTTCGAGGCGCTGGCCTCCAACGACGCCTATGTGGCGGTTCATGGCGCCATCAACGCCGCCGCCACCGGCCTGTTCAAGATCGCCAACGACATCCGCCTGCTCGGCTCGGGCCCCCGCTCCGGGCTCGGCGAGCTGATCCTGCCGGAGAACGAGCCGGGCTCCTCGATCATGCCGGGCAAGGTCAATCCGACCCAGTGCGAGGCGCTGACCATGGTGTGCTGCCAGGTGTTCGGCAACCAGACCACCATCACCGTCGCGGGCAGCCAGGGCCATTTCGAGCTCAACGTCTACAAGCCGGTGCTGGCGCATTGCATGCTGCAATCAATCGGGCTGCTCGCCGACGCGGCGCGCTCGTTCACCGATCACTGCGTCAGCGGCATCAGGGCCGACGAGACGCGGATTCACGAGCTGATGCAGCGCTCGCTGATGCTGGTCACCGCGCTGGCGCCCAAGATCGGCTACGATAATGCCGCAAAGGTTGCAAAGACTGCCCACGCCAACGGCACCACCCTGCGCGAGGAGGCTGTCCGGCTCGGTTTTGTGACCCCGGCGGAGTTCGACCAGTTGGTGCAGCCGGACAAAATGACGCAGCCAGGTTGATCTGGACACACTAAATATTGATACGACATAGCGGTGGCAGCATGGTGTGGTGGTGGCGGCCAAAAACTAAAGTCGTACGTCCCCCCTGTTGCGAATTGCCACGTAAGTCGCAGACTTATACACGTTAAACGTGTATCGAACGGGAATCGGGCGGTGCGGCGGTGGAAGGCCCTCGGGAGTGCCGGGGGCAAGGCGCTGGACCGACCCCAGAGGAGTGACCGTGGGCGAAGTCGTCAACCTCAATCGCGTCAGAAAACGAACCGCGCGGGCGCAGGCCGAAAAAGAAGCCGAAGCCAACCGGGCGAAGTTCGGACGCACCAAGACTGAACGGACCATCGAGGACGCCAGGGCGCGTCGGCAGGAGGCGCTGCTCGATCAGCATCACCTCGACCAAGGGGACGCGTCATGAAGTCCCCCGTCGTCAAACGCTCGATCGTCGTCGCCGGGCACAAGACCAGCGTCAGCCTGGAAGAAGCCTTCTGGAGCGGCATGAAGGAGATCTCCAGCGAGCGCGACCTCACGCTGTCGGAGCTCGTCGGCGAGATCGACGGTCATCGCCAGCAAGGCAACCTGTCGTCCGCCATCCGGCTGTTCGTGCTGGACTACTTCCGCCAGCGCGCCAACGGTCACGCGAAGTTGAACGATCACGTGAAATCGGGTGACGGGGTGGACAAGGCTGCGCAGATCTCCCATCAGGAAAACACCTGACGGCCTCCCCCGAATTCGTGAACCCGGCTAGGTTGTTTACCGAATATCAACGGTAGACAAAGTGGGTTACGTTTTACCCGCATCGCATCGCCTGATTGAAAAAGCGTGATGCGACGGGGCCGAGACAGGCGCCGGCCGCGCCTCTCTCACCCTCCATTCTGACTGTGCAAAGGTTCGCGTCCGGCGAAGACTCGTCGCGCGCAAGCGAAGACGCTTGGCCTAATGAAGCTTTGGCCGCGTGAACCTGCACGGTGACCGATTTGGTGACGAATTGGAGAAGGAGCTGGGCATGGAAACCGAAAGACACGTCGCCGATACTGTGGCGATGCCGATCGACAAGGAGTTTGCAGTCGTCAAGCGCTCGGTCGTGGTCGATGGCCACAAGACCAGCGTCAGCCTCGAGGACGCGTTCTGGCGCAGCCTCAAGGATATCGCCGCGCGACGCGGCATGACGCTGTCGACCCAGATCGCGGTCATCGATCAGCACCGCAAGACCAACAACCTGTCATCGGCCATTCGGCTGTTCGTGCTCGAGCATTTCCGTGCCCGCGCGCTGAGCGCGGTGTTCATCGGCGAGCGCCAGGGCATGACGCGCTCCCACCTGGAGCCGCGTGTCTAAGGGGGATCCCTCCCCCTTTCACGGCGCGTCGTCGTCTGCCGCGCAGGTCTCGTCCGCGGGTTTGACGCCGATGGCGTTGAACACCGCCGTCAGCGCCACGACGACAATCAGGTTCAGGACCACCGTGGTGAGCGCGGTGTAACCGGGAAACGTGTAGCCACGCGCTGCGCCTGGCCGTCCCGTTCATGGCGCTCCTGCAGCCGGCTGATGTGGCTTCGGCACATGGTGCGCCCGGGGCCGACCTGATTGGCGATGGAATTTATGACAGTGCGCGCACGGTTTCGCGATGCGCAACAATTATAGCGCACCGCACTCCACATCCGTCGCATTCACATGGAATTCAGTGGGCCGCACGGGCGGTACGCAGCCGCACCGTGAACCGCGCACCGCCGGCCGGGCCATCGCCAACCGTGACCGTGCCGCCATACTGCTCGACGACGCGCCGAACGATCGACAGGCCAAGACCGGCGCCGCCCGGGCGGCGCCGGTCGCTGCGCCAGAAGCGCTCGAAGATCAGATCGCGCTGCTCCGCCGGAATTCCGGGCCCCTCGTCGAGCACGCTGACGGCGCCGTCCGCCTCCACCACCACCTCGACCGAGGTCCCGGCCGGAGTATGATGCACCGCATTCTCCACCAGATTGCGGATCGCCCGCCGCAGCATCTCGGCGTTGCCATGCACCGGCCGCGGCTCGGCAGCGCCCTTCAGGCCGATGCTCTTGTGCCGGGTGACCGCCAGCGGCGCGATGAACTCCACCACCTCGGCGCAGACCGCGGACAGGTCCGCGGTCTCCGCCGGATCGACCACCAGTGTGTTCAGCTCGGCGATGTCGAGCAACTGCCCGACGATCCGCCCCATGCCGTCGATATCGCGGTGCAGATCGGCCGCCACGCTGCGATCGGCAATGGTGTCGATCCGGGTGCGCAGGATGGCCAATGGCGTGCGCAGCTCGTGCGCGGCGTCGGCGGTGAACTCGCGCTGCGCCCGGAAGCCGGCCGCGAGGCGATCGAGCGCCTGGTTGACGGCTGCGACCAGCGGCAGGATCTCGCTGGGAATCCGCTCAGCCGAGAGGCGGACATCGGTCCGCGCAGGACCGATCTGCTTGGCGTCCTCGGACGCGTCGAGCAATGGACGCATGGCCCGGCGGAAGATGACGATGTCGATCGCCAGCAGCAGCAGCAGGATCGGCAGCGTGATCCAGCCGACATGGCGGAAGAAGTTCGCCACGATGTCGTCGGTGATCACGTCGCGATGGGACAGATCCTCGGCGACCTGGATCCAGACCGAGTGGCTGCCGATCCTGCGCAGCACGCTTGCGCCGGACACCACGCTGCCGTTGCGCCGCGCCTCCTGGTAGCTGACGCGCTGGCTGACGGACGGCACGGGAAACAGCAGCGTCCCGCTTTTGCGCGACGAAAACAGCAGTTCGCCCGAGGGCTCGATCACGTCGTAGAAATAACGGCCATAGGCCTCCGAATAGAGGTCGCGCAGCGCCTGCGGCAGATCGAGCACGAGCTTGCCGTCGGGCCCCGCCGTGATCTTGCGCGCGATCGCCTCCGCCTGATCGCGCATCGCGGCGCGATGCAGGTTGGTGATTTCGGAATTCAGCAGCCAGAACAGCACCAGCGGCATCACCACCGCCGTCAGCATCACCGCGACCACATGCAGCAGCACGACGCGCGAGGCGATCGACGGAAAGCGGAACACGCTACTTGTCCTCGGACAACAGGTAGCCGACGCCGCGAATGGTGTGGATCTGCAGTTTCGCGCCATTTTCGGCGAGCTGCTTGCGCAGCCGCGAGACATAGACCTCGACCGCGTTCGAGGCCACTTCGCCGGCGAGCCCGAAAATGTGGTCCTCCACCGTCTTCTTCGGCACCACCCGGCCCTGGCGGCGCAGCAGGATTTCCAGCACCGAGGTCTCGCGCGCGTAGAACACGAACGGCTTGCTGTCGATGAAGACCTGCCGGCTCTCCGTGTCGTAGACGAGATTGCCGAGATGCAGCGAGCTGCCGAGCAACTGGCCCGGCCGGCGCAGGATCGCCTCCAGCCGCGCCACCAGTTCCTCCAGCGCGAACGGCTTGACCAGATAGTCGTCGGCACCGCTGCGCAGGCCGGTGACGCGATCCTGCAGGCCGTCGCGCGCGGTCAGCACCAGCACCGGCAGCGGGTCCTTGCGATGGCGGATCTCCCTGAGGATGGCGAGGCCGTCGCCATCAGGCAGCCCGAGATCGAGCACCAGCGCCGCGAAGTGGGTCGTCGTCAGCGCCGCGCGGGCTTCCGCCGCGCTGTTGAGCACGTCGACCGCAAAGCCCGCTCCGGTCAGCCCCTTCGCCAGCAGCCGCGCCAGCTCGACATTATCCTCGACGATCAGCAGTCTCATGATCAGTTCACATCGTTGATCCCAGCGCTGTGGTAAGGCCGTGCAGCGGCTTTAGCCACTGTATTTTTCCGCGCCGGCCTTCAGGCCGGCAGCGGCATCGCCGCGGCCTCCCCGGCGACGGCCCGCAGGTCGGCCGCAAGCTCATCGGCGCGCAGCGGATCCGCATCCCATGCGAACATGAACCGCGCGCCACCACCGATGAAGGTGTAGAAGCGCCAGCCCCTGCGACGCAGCGCCGCAAGCGCAGGCTCGGCGAGGCGCACGAACACCGCATTGGCCTCGACCGGAAACATGATCTCCAGCCCAGGCGTGCCGGCAATCCCGCGGGCGAGGCGCTGCGCGCAGGCATTGCCGTGCGCGGCGTTGGCAAGCCAGGTGCCATTGCCCAGCATGCCGACCCACGGTGCCGCCAGAAAGCGCATCTTGGAGGCGAGCTGCCCGGCCTGCTTGCAGCGATAATCGAAATCCTCGGCGAGCCTGGGATCGAAGAACAGGATGGCTTCACCGGCGGCCATGCCGTTCTTGGTGCCGCCGAAGCACAGCACATCGACGCCGGCGCGCCAGGTCAGGTCCGCCGGACTGCAGCCGAGATGAGCACAGGCGTGCGCGAAGCGCGCGCCGTCCATGTGCAGGTGCAGGCCGAGCTCGCGGCACACCGCAGCGATCGCCCGCACCTCGTCGAGGCTGTAGACCTGTCCCGTTTCCGTGGGTTGGGTAATGGTCACGACGCGCGGCTTGGGAAAGTGAATGTCGCGGCGGTTGGTGGCGAGCGCGCGGATCGCCTGCGGCGTCAGCTTGCCGCCGACGGCGGGCGCGACCAGCAGCTTGGAGCCGTTGGAGAAGAACTCCGGCGCGCCGCACTCGTCGGTTTCGACATGGGCTGCGTCGGAACAGATCACGCTGTGGTAGGACTGGCACAACGCCGCCAGCGCCAGCGAATTCGCGGCCGTGCCGTTGAAGGCGAAGAACACCTCGCACGGCGTCTCGAACAGCGTGCGAAAGGCATCCGCCGCCCGCTCGGTCCAGGCGTCCTCGCCGTAGGCCGGCGCGTGTCCGCTGTTGGCCTCGGCCATCGCCTGCCATGCAGCGGGACAGATGCCGGAATAATTGTCGCTGGCAAATTGCTGGGGTTCGCTCATGCACGCCGCCTTTCCTGGTCTGTCCATCGACCGGGCGAAGCAGACGCGATGATGTGGCGAGGGCCCGTTTGGTTGCCGGATCGGCCGCATCTCCCCGTGACCGGGGACCGCCACCTTGCTCGGGAGCAGGTTGGCGTTGAGCGTCAGCTCAACTCGTGATGGTGACCATGCCCATAGACGGGAAATGCGGCGCTGGCAAGGGCCGCAGGCCGCATGGCGGCCCGCGGCGGTCGTCCGATCCTGAATGGCGACCGCGTGCGATCAGCCGTCGAGCGGCGTGGTGCGCGGCCGGCGGCCCTCGATCGGATAGGCCGGATCGTTGTAGCCCGGCGTCGAGGGATGGCCACTGACCACGAGGCTGTCGACCAGCGCCTCGTCCTCGGCGCTGAAGCGGTGATCGAGCGCTTTGACATAGTCATCCCACTGCGCCTCGGTGCGCGGCCCGGCGATCACCGCATCGATCAGGCGGTTGTTGAGCACCCAGGCGACCGCGAACTGGCCGGCAGTGATGCCGCGCGCCTCGGCGTGAGCACGCAGCGTCTGCGCCAACTGCAATGACTCCGGCCGCCATTCGGTCTGCATGATCCGGCTGTCGTTGCGGCCGGCGCGCGTGCCCTGCTCCGGTCGTTCGCCGGGCGCGTATTTGCCGGTCAGCACGCCGCGCGCCAGAGGACTATAAGGCACGACGCCGAGGCCGTAGAAACGGCAGGCGGGCAACTGCTCGACCTCCGGCATCCGGTTCATGGCGTTGTAGTAGGGCTGGCTCACCACCGGCCGATCGATGCCGAGCCGATCGCAGATGTTGCAGATCTCCGCGATGCGCCAGGCGCGATAGTTCGACACCCCGAAATAGCGCACCTTGCCCTGGCGGATCAGGTCGCCCATCGCCCGCACCGTCTCCTCGAGCGGCGTGCCGTGGTCTTCCTTGTGCAGGTAATAGATGTCGAGATAGTCGGTGCCGAGCCGCGTGAGGCTCTCCTCCGCCGCCTGCAGCAGCCATTTGCGCGACAGTCCGCGGCGGTTGACGCCCTCGCCGATCGGGTTCGCCGCCTTGGTCGCCAGCACCCAGTCGTGGCGCTGCTTGCCGATAGCCCGGCCGACGATGCTCTCCGACTTGCCCTGCGAATAGGCATCGGCCGTGTCGATGAAATTGACGCCGGCGTCCTTCGCCTTGGCGATGATGGTGGCGGACGTGACCTCGTCGGTGGCGTCGCCGAACATCATGGTGCCAAGACACAAAGGCGAGACCTTGAGGCCGCTGCGGCCGAGATTGCGGTGATTCATGACGCTTCCCATCTCCCTGAGATACGAACTCCTCCCCGAATTGTCCACGAGGGGCCGATTGCCTCGCTAGGACGCGACACAGACTAGCTACGCTTGGGTATTCGTCGCGCGCCAGTATGATCCACGCTTCTGCCTACCTGACTAATTTTAGCAGTGCCGATCTGGACTATCGATCACCTTTTCGCAACGAGCCGCTAGTTGGTACTGCTCTGCGATTTGCCCACCACGTTGCAATTGGGGCCGCCATCCTCGTGGGTGGTCGAGACAGGCCTGACTTTCAGACAGAAGGTGGTTCGGTAGGTGACGTGCGACAAATCTTCGTATGTTGCCGATCCAAGGAGCCACAACTGTTCTTGTACTACTTGACGCATACGCTCCTTGACAGCGTCCTCGGTTGCTCCCCACGGGATACGCGGAATCTCAGAACCAACTGGACCAACTGGCCAGCCAAAACCTCCGCAGTCAATGGGGTCGCTTTTGCTTTCAGCTGCGATAATCAAAGGCTTGCCATTCAAAATTTCATGGGGAGCGTAGCTGCCCATCGCGAAGTCCGGATAGGTCCTTGCAGGAACGACAGCAAAAAGGCATTCAATACGTCGCACGACAGCAGGGGCACGGCCGTAATTGTTCACATGGTATTTGGCGATCATCGTGCCCTTTCCGGAAAGCCAGTCTTTCGCATTCACCTCGTCGAACTCGACGAAAATAATCGGCAAATTTTGTTGCTCAGAAATTCTAGTTTGCTTCGCAGCTTCGTCGGCCTGCCGTTTGGTCTGGACGAAAGCACACGCCGCGATAACTGCGGCAAGGATCGCGGCTGCTGCCGCGACGCCACTAAATATTGCTACTCGCAGATTATGACATCGCTCATGAGACCAATGGTCTCGTTCTGCGGCGCGATGCCTTTCCACTCGGGCTTCTTCATTTTCTGGCGTACCGAGAATAATTGAGACGTTGCCAGGATTGTGCGTGGCACTTTCTTTGTCATGCCCTTCTTCGCGTGCCGCATCGTGCAAAATTAATACCTCTATCAGTAAAAAACCTATGCCAATGATGATCCAAATCACCGAGAGCGCTTCCGTTTTCTACGGTTTTGATTGCAACTCAACAACGCACTAATACCCGCGTTGTCGCAATGTTACGCCGAAACTGACTACTGCCATGATGACCTCCCCAATCCTTGCGCGAAGTATAGCATGTCCGAAAAACTAGTCATGTGCGGGATAGTCACCCTTCCTCGATCCCTCACAATCGCCCGCCGTGGAGTTCGACATGTCTGATCTTTCCGCCTTCCCGATCACCAGGCGCTGGCCGGCGCAGCATCCGGACCGACTGCAGCTCTATTCGCTGCCGACCCCGAACGGGGTCAAGGTCTCGATCATGCTGGAGGAGATCGGGCTGCCTTACGAGCCGCACACCATCGACATCGGCAAGAACGAGACCTGGACGCCGGAATTCCTGTCGCTGAACCCGAACGGCAAGATTCCCGCGATCATCGATCCCAACGGCCCCGGCGGCAAGCCGCTGGGCCTGTTCGAGTCCGGCGCCATCCTGATCTATCTCGGCGAAAAGACCGGCAAGCTGCTGACGGCCGATCCGGCGCAGCGCTACGAGGTGCTGCAATGGGTGTTCTTCCAGATGGCCGGCATCGGCCCGATGTTCGGGCAGGTCGGCTTCTTCCATAAGTTCGCCGGCAAGGACATCGCCGACAAGCGCCCGCTGGAGCGCTATGTCACCGAATCCAAACGCCTGCTCGGCGTGATCGAAACGCGCCTCGAAGGCCGCACCTGGATCATGGGCGACGACTACACGGTGGCCGACATCGCCATGCTCGGCTGGGTGCGCAACCTCATCGGCTTCTACGGCGCCGGCGAGCTCGTGGACTTCAAGAGCCTCAAGCGGGTGCCGGCCTGGCTCGAGCGTGCCCTGGCGCGGCCCGCCGTGCAGCGCGGCCTCGAAATTCCCAAGCGCCCTTGAAGCCTCGCCGATTGTGCGAGCACGCAACAAAAAAGCCCGGCACTGCCGGGCTTTTCCGTTGGCGATGCGATGCGTGATCAGCCGCCCCAGTTGAAGCGATAGTTGACGCCCGCCTTCACCGTATGGGTGTCACGCGTATAGCCGACCGTGGTGCCGGACAGCACGTCGGTCACATTGGTCTTGCCGAAGTTGTAGTACTGGTACTCGACCTTGSCCGACCAGTTCKGSGYGAACAKGTAYTCGAGGCCRGYGCCGACSGTGTAGCCGACCGTATTCCTGCTCACGGCGAAGGGACGCGCGGTGCCGAGCACGGTGTCGGTGTCCCAGACGCCATTGCCATCGCGGAAGGCGACACCGCCCTTGGCGTACAGCAGCGCCGGGCCCCAGGCATAGCCGAGACGTCCGGTCACCGAGCCCAAGTTGCTCGCGCGATCGGAAACGGTGAAGCCGCCCGGCACGAACGCCGCCGACGAAGTGCTGCGGTCGGTCCAGGAGTACTGGCCCTCGATGCCGATCACCCAGTTGGTGGCGAACTGATAGTCGGCGCCGGCCTGCACACCGCCGAGGAAACGGCCGTTGCTGTTGCCGAACGCCGAGTTGCCATCGAACGCGCCACCGAGATGGCCGCCGATGTAGAAGCCGGTCCAGTTGTAGATCTGGGGCGGGACATAGGGGGGCGGCGCCTTGGTGTAGACCCGCGCCGGCAGATCAGCCGCAACGGCGGAGGAGGCGAATGCCACCGCGCCGAGGGCTGCGAGAGCAAGCTTTTTCATGACGAATCCCCGTTTGCGAACGTGACTGCAGCGATAACGCGTCCACCGGTTCCGCGTTCCCGGCCTGTTTTTCGGGAGCCGCCGACTGTGACAAAGCCGCAACATTTGTGAAAGGATATGTCGCGCGGCTTCGGTTCCCACCGGCCGCAATCACGTTCTCGCGACCGGCGCCCACAAGTTCCCGCCACGAGTTCCCGCGGCGGCTCAACGCGCCAGATAGTCGCCCAGCCGAGCACCCCGCCCCACGCCGCCATCAGGGCATAGGCCATCAACCCCAGTCCCATCGCCGCGCACGACCAGCGCTCCCAGCCGGTTCTTCACATAGATCATGGTCCGTCCTTTCTGTTGGTATCGGCCAACAGAGGCGGCCAGAGCCGCGACCGGTTCGCGAGGACCTCAAAAAAAATTGCAGCTGCCGCGCACCGGTCCGGGCATGCAGCGCCTCTCTGGGCCCCCTCCAAAAAAGGAGCTCCCATGGACCATCAGCCGCGGTGCGCGCGGGCGGCTCGCTCGCCCATGCGCCGACGGCGCTGCGCCGGTTCGGGGCGGCAGCGCCCGAGGGCTGAACGCGACACGCTCACCCCAGCGCGATCGCCTTGGCGATCATGCAGTGGATGCCCTTGGAGCCGTTGACCGTCTGGGTCACCCGCAGGTCGGCGGCGAGGCTGCACAGCGTGTAGGCGTCCTCGCGCGACAGCCCGCGCACCTCGCCGAGCAGCACGATCATGTCGCGCAGCGCCCGCACCACGCACTGGTCGAGGTCCGGGTCCATCGCCATGGTGATGTAGTGGGTCGGCGTCTCGGCGCGCGGATAGGTGAAGCTGAGGTCCTTGCGCAGGGTGAAGGCGAAGCGGCCCTGCAGCGCCGTCTCGATGGCGGTGATGCAGACCTCGCCGTCGCCCTGCACGCCATGGCCGTCCCCGCACGAGAACAGCGCGCCCGGCACGAACACCGGCAGGTAGAGTTTCGCGCCGGCGACCAGCTCCTTGTTGTCGAGGTTGCCGCCCATGGCGCGCGGCACCAGCGACGTAATGCGGCCCCAGTTCGGCGGCGGCGCGACGCCCATCACCCCGAAGAACGGCGCCAGGGACAGGTCGAGACCCCAGGGCAGCCGCCCGACCATGCGCGCGGCGTCGAGCGGGATGTTGAGCAGCCGCGTCGCATGGAAATCATCGGGCAGCGTACCGCCAAGCGGCCTGATCAGGTTCCAGCCCCAGTCCTGGCGCAGCCGGATGTCGAGGATCTCGACCTCCAGCACATCGCCGACCTCGGCGCCGTCCACCGCGATCGGCCCGGTGAGGATATGCCCCGGCAGCATCCGCTCGTTGCGGGCGTGGATCTGCAGCAGCTCCGGCGGGATGCTGAAGCGACTGCTGTCCGGCAGCACCTCCGGACCACCGCTGAGGGTGTCGACCGTGACCTCGTCGCCGCTCTTCACCGTGAGCACAGGCTTGAGCGTGGCGTCGAAGAAGCCCCAGTGGCAGGTCTCGGGGCTGGCGCGGAGATGATGATGGACCATGGACATTGCCGTGACATGAGATGAATGGCGGCGACGGAACGCCGATCAGAACCATTCAAGCATCGCGGTGGCGCACGGTCGAGCCACGACGGGCCTCACGGGCCGGGGGTCGGTGCGATGTCCGCAGTTGTACCGCCGGCGCGATGTCGCAGCCGCGGCCACTGCCCGATTTATGCAATCGATTTGCCGCCGGGCGCTGCGGCGCGCTTCGCTGTCATCGCCCCGACGGCGCGAGGCGATGAATGCAAAGGTCGAGCATCTTGCCCGAGCCAGCGGGAGCGGTGAGCAGCCCCCCGTTCGAGCGGGACGCCGACCACCGCCACGGGACAGCTCGCGAAGGAGCCGTCGTTCACTTCGTTCCGCATGCGAACGCCTCGCATCTGCGCCGCGACAAACGGTCGCGACCGGGCGTGCGCGGGCGGCACGGACCGGCCTAGAGATATTTCGCGACCAGCTTGAACTCCTTGAGCGTGGCGCGCGCCGCCGGGCCCGCCGTTTTCAGCGGCTGCTCCAGGCATTGCGTGATGTGCTCGTGAATCAGCGCCTTCTTGGCATTCTCGATCGCGCCTTCGACCGCCTGCAACTGCTGGGCAATTTGCAGGCACGGCCGACCTTCCTCGATCATCCGGATGATGGTCTGCAGATGACCGTCGGCGCGCTTGAGCCGCTTGACGATGGCGGGATGGTGGTTGTGGGGCATTGCTTCTCCTATCCTGCCGGCAGGATAGCATGCATGCTCCCCAGAGGATATGAACCATCCTCCCCCCAGGATGAATAAAACGGCTTGACAGGCTTTGGGCCCGGGCGTACTGGCGGATTGTTCCGGGATTTGATGTTCCGGACGGGCTCTTTCTTCCCGCTGTTTCCGGTGGGCCGCGAGATCCCGATCAAGCACCCAACGAAGGACTCTGTACGACCTTGGGCAGTAGCAACTCGGGCAGTAGCGATCCGGTCTTATGCCGCTTCGTACTGCTACAGGACGACAAAACCAATCGCGACGGCCTCGGCCGCGTGAGCTTCGTCGGTCACACACGCTGACCGCCTGACTCACCGACCTGCCGCACGATGCGGATGTGGAGGTGAGCGATGTTCGAAAAACTCGCACAATTCCGGCCGTTCGGACCTCGCCTTGCGTGCGCGGCCGCGGCCATCTGGTCCCACCAGACCCCCGCTTCCAATGACAACCAGCCGGGTTTTCGCCACCCGGCCGGCCGGCGCCGGATTCCAAAACCGGCGCTGGTCTGTCATTGGATCCTGATCGACGGCGAACGTCTCGTCTGCCGCTGGGAGGCCGAACACACCGGCACGCCCCACGACGGACGGTCCACCGCGGCCACGCCGCCCGCCCCCCATCATCCGCCGCGGCGCGCCGCGGTCTAGACGCAGGAGATCCGCATGGACGAGGGACCTAGATGTCCCGCCGCCCGCCGATCCGGCGCCGCGGCGGGAATCCCTTCGGGACAATTCACCCTTCAGCAGATGGCCGTGACGCGATCCGGCCAAGGTGACATGAGCCAGGGCGGCCGGAGTCGAAACGACCTCCACGCCTGATGCTCCCGCTCGCCTTGGTGCCGACGATGCGGCACGGGCGAACACGGGAGATCGCCATGACCGGCATCGACAACACCAGGCGGCAGCCGCTGCGCATCGCTGCGCCCACGGACCCGATCGAGGGCGCGCTCGCGCCCGTTCTCACCAGCGCCATTGCCGTCATCCGCGAGAGCACCGGCCTCGTCCGGCATCTCGCCGGCTTCGGCATCGCGCTGATCGCGACACCAACGCCCCCTGCAAAGCCCGCCCCGGGCCGGCCGCGCGCGGCCGCGCCCGCGCGCGACAACGTCATCCCCTTTCCGACCGCGGCCGCCACGCGCCCGCGGTCCACACGTATCGGACTGAGATCATGACCACCATCATCCAAGACGCAAACCTGCAGCTGGCGCGCACCGCGGTGCTGGACGACGCCCATGTCGGCGACATCCACGGCGCGCTCGGCTCCATCCGGCAGGGCGACCATGGCCCGCGCACCGGCCTGTGGGCCCGCTGCAAGACCCTCATGGCGATCATCGGTCCCGGCCTGATCGTGATGGTCGGCGACAACGACGCCGGCGCGTTCGGCACCTACACCCAGGCCGGCCAGAACTACGGCACCACGCTGCTCTGGACGCTGCTGATGCTGATCCCGGTGCTCTACGTCAACCAGGAGATGGTGGTGCGGCTCGGCGCGGTCACCGGCGTCGGCCACGCCCGGCTGATCTTCGAGCGCTTCGGCAAGTTCTGGGGCGCGTTCAGCGTCATCGACCTGTTCCTGCTCAACGCGCTGACACTGGTGACCGAGTTCATCGGCGTCAGCCTCGCGCTCAGCTATCTCGGCCTGCCGCAGGCCTGGGGCGTGCCGGCGTCGGCGCTGATCGTGATGTTCGCGGTATCCACCGGCAACTTCCGCCGCTTCGAACGCTTCGCCATCGTCCTGGTGTTCGGCAGCCTGCTGCTGGTGCCGATCGCACTGATGGTGCATCCGCCGGTCGAACAGATCGCCCACGATTTCTTCGTGCCGAAAATGCCGACCGACAGCAAGCTCAGCGAGGTGATGCTGCTGATCATCGCCATCGTCGGCACCACGGTGGCGCCCTGGCAGCTGTTCTTCCAGCAGAGCTACATCGTCGACAAGCGCATCACGCCGCGCTTCATCCGCTACGAGCGCTGGGACCTGTCTCTGGGCATCGTGCTGGTCATCCTCGGCGCGGTGGCGATGATGAGCTTCTGCGCCGCGACGTTCGCGGGACGGCCCGAATTCGGCAACTACACCGACGCGCTCGGCACCGCGAAGGGGCTGGAGGCCTATGCCGGCCGCCTGCCGGCGGTCCTGTTCGCGCTGGCGCTGCTCGATGCCAGCATCATCGGCGCCGCCGCGGTCTCGCTGTCGACCGCCTACGCGATCGGCGACGTGTTCTCGCTGAAGCACTCGCTGCACCGCAAGCCGAAGGACGCCAAGGGATTCTACGGCGTCTATTTCGGCCTGATCGCCATCGCGGCCGTGCTGGTGCTGACGCCGGGAACGCCGCTTGGCCTGCTGACCAATGCGGTGCAGACCCTTGCCGGCGTGCTGCTGCCGAGCGCAACCGTGTTCCTGCTGCTGCTGTGCAACGACAGGGCGGTGCTCGGGCCGTGGGTGAACTCCAAGGTGCTGAACCTGTTCACCGGCGCCGTGGTCGCGGGCCTCGTCATGCTGTCGATCATCCTCACCGCCTCGGTGCTGTTCCCCGAGATGGACGAGCGCTGGATCCTCGGCATCCTGATCGGCGGCAGCGTGCTGGCCTTCGCCGTCACCGCACTGACCAAGCTCTACGGCGCCAGCGTCCACAAGCCCCGCTTCGCAGTGACGGCACGCCAGCCCGATCCCACGACCTGGCGCATGCCGCCGCTCGAGGAACTGCCGCCGGCCCGGCTCAGCCCGCTCAGCCGGATCTGGATGATCGTGCTGCGCGGCTATCTCGTCATCGCCGGCGGCCTCGTGCTGGTGCGCATCGTCCAGCTCGCGATGTCCGGCTCATGACAATGGCGCCGGGAAGCTTCAGCCGATGGAGCGCGCGTCTCATGCTGCAGCTCGCCAGCCTGACCTTGCGCACCGCCATCGCCTGTCGCTTCCCGCCCCAGCCGCTGCGTGCCGCGCTCGCCCTCGCGAGCGTGCTGGAGCGGCTCGGCGCGGCGCTGCTCCTCGGACCGCGCCGCACCTTCTGCGACAGGGAGTGAGCCGCTCACCCGGTTCGTCTCGTTTCCATTCACCAACCCGACACTTCGGCCTCGCGCCGCAGTTCCCCGCCTTTGTTCGCGGTCTCCCCGCGCAATTCCACGGATTCCAATCGAGGACTACATGAAACGGATTCATCTGGCCGTCGGCGGCCTGCACGCCCTCATCGCGACCAATGCGCTCGCGGCCGACCTTCCCGCACGCACGCTGCCGCTCAAGGCACCCGCGGCAACGCTGTACAACTGGACCGGCTTCTATGTCGGCGGCCATGCCGGTTACGGCACCGGCAGCCTCGGCCCGGACACGCAGGCCATTCCCGCCCAGGCAGTGTTCGTCGAGCCGACGGTGACCGGTCTGATCAGCGGCTTCCAGGCCGGCTATAATCTCCAGCTCCGCAACAACTGGGTGCTGGGTGCGGAAGCCGATCTCACCTTCGCAAGCCCTATCGACCAGCTGCGTCTTGCCCCGGCGCCCTACAACACCACGCTGGACTTCACGGGAACGGCGCGGGCCCGCATCGGCTACGCGTTCGGCCCGATCATGCCCTATGTCACCGGCGGCCTCGCCTTCGGCCAGAGCCGGCTGCGCCTCAACACCGACGACGGCAACGTGATGTCCTCGCATCATCTGATGCAGGTCGGCTGGACCGCCGGCGCCGGCATCGAGATGGCGGTCGCAGGTCCCTGGAGCGCACGCGTCGCCTACGACTACATCGATCTCGGCCGCAAGGCCTACCAGCTCGACGCCCTCGCGCTGCCGGACGTTCATGTCGATCCGCGCGTCCATCGCATCACCTTCGGGCTGAACTACCGCCTGTGGGACCCCGCGACGGGCGCACCGTTCGCGATGCCCGCAGGGCTGACCGACACCGCGCCATCGCCGAACTGGAACGTGCACGGCCAGACCACCTTCATCGCCCAGGGCTATCCCTCGATCCGCTCGCCCTATGAAGGCGCGAACAGCCTGCCGCGCGGCGGCCAGACGCGCGAGACCTGGACTGCGGACATCTTTCTCGGCTGGCGGCTGTGGGACGGCGGCGAGCTCTACTTCAACCCGGAACTGGCACAGGGTTTCGGCCTCGACGGCACGCTCGGCGTCGGCGGCTTTCCGAACGGCGAAGCGCAGAAGGGCGGCGCAACCTTCCCCAAATTCCGCCCGCAACGCTACATCTTCCGCCAGACCTTCGGTCTCGGCGGCGAGCAGGAAGAGGTCGCCGACGGCCCGATGCAGCTCGCCGGCAAGCGCGACATCGATCGCGTGACGCTGACCATCGGCCGCTTCGCGGTCGGCGACTATTTCGACGGCAACGCCTACGCCAAGGACCCGCGCACCGACTTCATGAACTGGGCGATCTGGTCATCCGGCGCCTATGACTTCCCCGCTGACCTGCCCGGCTTCACCCGCGGCGCGGTGGTCGAACTCAACCGCAAGGACTGGGCGGTGCGCGGCGGCTTCTTCCAGGTGCCCGAAGCGCCGAACAGCGACGTCCTCGCCTACAAGGGCGGTGCCGGCGGCGTGGTCGAGCTGGAGGAGTGCCACACCCTGCTCGGTGCGCCCGGCAAGCTGCGCTTCGGCCTGTTCGCCAACCGCGGCGTCACCGGCAAGTATCGCGACGCGCTCGGCATCGCCGCCACCGACCCGACCCTCGACATCAACGGCGTGATGACGAGCATCCGCAAGAACCAGCTCAAATACGGCTTCTATGCCAATCTCGAGCAGGCGATCACCGACGACGTCGGCGTGTTCGCCCGCCTGAGCTGGAACGACGGCCGCAGCGAGATCCTGTCGTTCACCGACATCGATCAGAGCCTGTCCGGCGGCGTTTCGATCAAGGGGCGCGCGTGGGGCCGGCCGGACGACACCATCGGCATCGGCGGCGCGCTCAACGGCCTGTCGTCGGCCCATCGCGACTTCCTGGCCGCTGGCGGCACCGGGCTGCTGATCGGCGACGGCCGGCTCAACTACAGCGCCGAGAAGATCCTGGAGGCCTACTACGCCTACCGCGTCAACACCTGGAGCTCGGTGACGCTCGACTACCAGTTCGTCGCGAGCCCGGCCTACAACGCCGACCGCGGCCCGGTCTCGATCATGGCCGTGCGCGCGCACGCGGAGTTCTGAGCCGGGCACGCGACCCTCTCGGTGTCCGTCGTCGCCGGGCAGCACGATCCGTCCTGAACGGACCGCGCTGCCTGGCGCGACAAGGCAAGCAGCAAGCACCGTCTTCACACCGCTTGCGGCCTGTTTCCAGCGCGCCACCACCATTGCCGGAGCGCTACGCCCCCTGGCGCGGCCGGCACGCCTGCACCGCCTGCTCCACCGTGTGGAACAGGCGGTCGGGCCCGAGCTCCTGCTCGACGCCGAACCGCACCATCGCGGCCTGGGCGCGCTCCGATTCCAGCCGTGCGATGGCGAAGATCATGCCGTTGGCGTGGCAGCTGCGGATCAGGTCCTTGAGCACCTGCGCGGCGGTGAAATCCATCTCGACGATCCCGGTCGCTTCCAGCACGAACAGCCGCGCCTGCGGCGATGCCCGGCGCAGCGCGACGATGTCACGGCGGAAATGCTCGGCGTTGAGGAACGACAATGGCGCCTGAAACCCCGCCACCACCACGCCGGGCTCGCTTTCACCGGGCATGTGCGCGCTCTGCGGCCACCAGATCGACGTGCCGGGCACACGCTCGAACAGCTGGGCCCGCGCCCGGGTGGTGCTCCAGATGCCGTGCAGCAGCGACAGCGCGATGCCGACCCCGACGCCCTGCTCGATCGGAAACAGGATGATGGCGGCTGCGGTCGCGGCGATCAGCAGGAACTCGCCGAGCGATTGGCGATAGACGGTCACGATCTGCCTGGTACGGATGATGCGCAGCGCCACGAACAGCAGCACGCCGCCGAGCGCCGCATTCGGCACATGGCGCAGCAGCGCGGCGCCGAACGCCAGCAGCGCCAGCACGATGGCCGCCGCCGCAAGGCCGGCGAGCTGCGAGCGGCCGCCCGTTTCGGCCACGATCGCCGTGCGCGGCGGGCTGGCGTTGACGGGGAATGCGCCGATCAGGCCGGACAGCAGGCTGCCGGCGCCGACGCCGATGAAGTCGCGGTCGACATCCGGCGGCGTGTCGGGATCCGACGGGAACGAGCGCGTGGTGGCGGCGGTCTGCACCATCACCACCATGGCGATGATCAGCGCCAGCGGCACGAGGTGCACCCATTGCATGATGCCGACATCGGGCAGTGTCAGCCGCGGCAGCGCGCCATGCAGCTCGCCGAGCACCGCGACGCCGCGCGCCTCCAGCCCCATCAGCACCACCGCGGCGCTCGCCGCGACCAGCCCGATCAGCGCGCCGGGAATCCTGGCGTCGATCTTTTCCGAGACAGTGATGATCGCGAGCACGCCAAGGCCGATCACGATGGTGAAGGGATTGGCCGCGCCGAGATGCGACAGCAGCGTCCACAGCCGCGCCAGCATCGGCCCTTCCGGCCCCGGCAGCCCGAGCACCGCCGGCAGCTGCGAGATCAGGATGTGGATGGAGATGCCGAGCAGGAAGCCGACGGTGACCGGCACCGACAGCAGGTCGGCGATCCAGCCCAGGCGGAAGATGCCGCCCGCGACCAGCAGCACGCCCACCATCAGCGACAGCGTCACCGCAAGCGCCGCGTAATCCGGCGAGCCGGCGGTGGCGAGCAGCGCAAGGCCGCCGGCGAAGATCGGGGTGATGGTCGAATCCGCGCCGCTCGACAGGAAGCGGTTGCCGCCCAGCACGGCGAAGGCCAGCGCGCCGGCGAGGAACGCGAAGAAGCCGATCTGCGGTGCGAACCCGCCGAGCCGGGCGGTCGCCATCTGCTCGGGAATGGCGATAGCGGCGAGCGTCAGCCCCGCGACCAGGTCCCGCGACAGCAAGGCCGCGCTGTAGCCTTGCAGCGAGCGCAACACCGGTCAGGCCGTCTTGCTCTCCGCGCCTTCGCGCATCGATGTCTCCGCCATCATCCCTCCCTCGCCGGCTGTCGCCTGGCCGGCCGTCGATTCGTCAGACCTGGAGGTAGCCTAGTCCCGCATGGGCCGGGGCGGAAAGCCCTGCGGCGCGAGGGCGGAGACGGTCAGTTGAACAGCACTTGCCGCGCGAGCTGGGTGCGGCTCGACACCCCGAACTTCTGATAGATGCTCTGGACGTGGGTGCGCACCGTCGGCAGCGAGATGCAAAGTTCGTCTGCGATGGTGCGGTCGGAGCAGCCGCGCACGATCGCGGCGGCGATCTCCTTCTGGCGCGGCGTCAGCGCCACCGACTGGCCACAGCGCTCGACCCGCGCCGAAACGTCGATCTGTCCGCGCGGCAGCTCGACCAGGCGGCGCTGCAGCAGCGCCTGGGTGAACGCGACGCCGATCGCATCGAGGATCTCGACGTCGCGCTTCGAAAAATCCTCCTTGTGCCGGCCTCGCCAGATGCGCAGGTCGCCGATGTTGTGGCCGCCGGCATAGGCATAGAAGTTGACGCCGAAGTGCAGCCCGTCACGGGTCAGGAAATCATTGAAGAATGCCGTCCGCTCGAACCGGGGGCGTTCGATGATCTCCGACACGCAGGTCGCGGTGCGGCGACGCTGCAGCGCCGGCGTGATCGGATCGTGGAACTGAAAATAGCGCTCGTAATTGCCGAGGTTGGCATCGTCCATGTTGATCGACACGCGATCGACGAAGCAGCGCTGCTCCGGATCCCAGACATAGGATGCGATGTATTGCGCATCCATCAATTCGAGCAGCAGTTCGCCGATCACCCGTCGCAGCTCGGCCGAACCGTGGTCCGCGGTCAGCTCCCGCATGATCCGGAAGACGATCGCCGTTTCCTTGTGCGAAAGGTTCATGCTCGCAGACGGGATTTGCCCGTCCCCCCCGGACGCGCGCTGCGCGGAGAAAACCTTAGGACCGGGGACCGCTTCGTTCAACGGGAAAAACAACTTTTGCGTTCAGTACTCGATGTTGACAACTCCAAATTTAAACAACCACAGGAGACTCAACGCCACCTTCTCCCTGCGCAAATGCCCGAATGCCGTCTCGAGCTGGATCACGGTCGCGCTGCCGTTGCGCGCGATGGCGGCGACGAGCGCCGCCAGATCGGCAGGCGTCAGCAGCAGCGGCAGCAGCATCGCATGGGAGGGATGAGCACGAAGCTCGGTGAGCTGCGCGGCCGTCGTCGCAGCGACACAGCGCACCACCGACGTGGGAGCAAGTTGCGCGGTGGCAAAGTGGCCGAAAGCATGGAACGGATCGCTCAGGCCGAACTGGGTGAGCGGCGGCCGGCCGCTCGTGCTGCGCGCCGCCTGCAGACGGATCGCCGCCAACTCGTCCCACAGCGCTTGATACTGCGCCAGGATCGCGGTCCAGTCATAGTCGCCGACGACCCGTGCCAGGCCTGCGCGGCCGAGACGCCGGCGCAGCTCGGCGCTTGCCGCCAGCGCCGCGATCCGGCGCGCCGCGACACCGATGTCGACCGCCACGACCTGGTTCAGCGCCGCGATCGAATCGTCGAAGCTCTCGACGCCGAACGCCGCACGCGTCAGCACCATATCGCTCTCGCGTGCCGACGGCATGCAGGTCGGCACCACATATCCGGTTTCGCCGTCGACCACGCTTTCCCTCAGGCCGCTCCAGTCGCTGACCACGCAGGGCAAGGATGCCGCCATCGCCTCCAGCACCGTCATGCCGAAGGTCTCCTGCAAATTGTCGGGCAGCGAGACGAAGAGATCGGCAGCCGCCCAGCTCGCCTCCGATGACGCCGGGTCACGGCCATCGATCCACGAGATCGGCACGTCGCCGCAGTAGGCCTGCGCGAGGGCGCGGAATTCCGCCTCGACCAGCGGATTGACGAACTGCCCGGCCATCAGCAGATGGAGATCGACACCGGGCGTCGCGGCGGCGGCCTCGCGGAACGCCATGAACAGCGGCGTCGGATGGGCCTTGGTGAGAAAATTGAAGCGGCCGAAATAGAGCCCGACCACGGCGCTGTCGGCTATGCCGAGCTGCCGCCGCAGTACCCGTCCCGCGGCCGCGCGGGCGTCGGTCCGCTCGAAACGCGCCGCATCGACGCCAAGCGGGATGACCGGCAGCTGCGCCGGCATGGCGCTGCGCGCGCCGGTGCGCTCTTCCAGATAGTCGGCAAAATCGTCCAGGATCGCGCGCACCGACCGGCGCGCCGCCTGCGAGGTGCAGACCAGCGCGTCCCAGGGCTGCAGCGGTGCGACCAACAGGTCCTGCAGGCCGGCGATCACGCCGCTTTCCGACAGCGTGTGCGTGACACCGCACAGGCTGTAGGCGTCGTCACGCAGCGAGCGCCGCATCCAGGCGAGCCGTCCGAGCACCGGATCGGGCCAGTACAGCGTGCCGAGACGCGCGATGGCGTCGATATCGTTGACGCCGATGTGGTAGGCCGCAGCGGGGTCACCGCCGAATTCAGCGATCTGCTCGCAGAACGCCGAGAAGTCGTCCGGGGTCGCGGCGACGCAGCGATAGCCTTCCGCACGCTTTGCCAGCGCAAACGCCCTGAGGAACTCGCGTCCGGCCGATTGCCGCCCGACAATGCCATGGGTGGTCCGCCCGTAAGCGTCCGGTACATAGGAAATGCCGCAACGGGAGACCCGGCTCAGCATGCGGCGACCACCGCTTGCCGCCGCGCCAAAAGATGCTCGATGCGGTCGCAGGCCCGCAGCGCCGCGGCAGTCCAGCTCCAGCGCTGCCCGATGGCGGCTGCCTGACGCAGCGCGCGCACCCGCAACACATCGCGCTGGCGCACCATCGTGCGCATCACCTCTGCGAGGCCGTCGATGTCCGGATCGGCCCACTCGCCGTAATCGCCATCACCGCGAACGAAGCATGGCAGCGCCTCCGGCGTCACCGGCACGAGGCGGAACGGAATCGCCAGGCTGTTCTGCGCGTCGGCGAAGGCGCTGTGGCCGGCGAACTGCGTGACGGCGGTCGGGAGCCCGCTCGCCAGCGCCTCGAGCGCCGGCAGCCCCCAGCCCTCCGCCCACGACGGCGCGACGAACGCATCGCAACTGCGATACAGCGCCGCCACGTCGCGACGGCGCGGCAGCGGCTGCACCGGCACCACCCAGCGCCGCCGCCGCAGCGCCATGTTCTCGATGAAGCGCACGGTGTCGAACCCGGGCAGCAGCCGGTTGTGGCAGGCGAGCAGCAGATAGACCGGCTCGTCGACGGCGAACGCGCGATCGAAGGCCTGCAGCAGCTCGAAGGTGCCCTTGCGCGGTTCGGCCTTGCCGACATGCAGAAAGCGAAAGCCATCGAGTTCGTCGAACAGCGGCAGGCCGCGACCATGCGGCTGGAACAGCAGGTCGTCGACGCCTTCCGGCACCACATGAACGCGCGCCGGATCGACACCATTGTCGCGCAGCACGTCGGCTCCCCAGGCCGTCGGCGTCCAGACCTCGTCGGCCATGGCGAGCGGAATCATCCAGTCGTCGGGAAGGCGGTTGGATTCCCAGACGGTAAAAGCGATCTTGCGGGCCGGACAGCCGCCGAACAGCGCGACGCCCGGGCCGCCGCCGACAATGATGACGGCGTCGTCAGGACCGGGCCAGTCGCGCCGGTCGGGATAGCGCCCGTCCGGCCGCGGCGTCATGTCGAGCCCCCGCACCGGGCGCGACGATACCCGCTGCAGGGCGGCGAGAAAATCCGCGGCCTGGACGCCGAAGCCGGTCGCGGGCTGGCCGAGCATGCCCGCGACGAAGACGGTTCCGCTCATGTGTAGTAGGCGTAGCGCGGCGGCGCGACCGCGGTGATCGGATTGTTGTTGGAGACGGTGAAGGTACCGCCAAGCGATTTGATCACGCCAGCGGCGCAGTTCAGCCCGGACTGCAGCGCGCCGTCGGCCCAGCCGCCGGTCCAGGACGTGCAGTCGCCGGCGACGTAGACGAGGTTGTCGATGGCGGAGCCGGCCTTGCCGAAATCACGGTAGACGGTGTCGACGTAAGGATCCTGGCCTGGCTGCGCCAGCGTGAAGGCGCCGAAATAATCCTTGGTGGACTGCCAGACCACGCTGCGCATGTCGCGCTCGAGATTGCCAGAATAAGGCACCAGCTGGTCGGCATAGTCGGAGAACGCCGTGCCGGCGGTGATGGTGCGGATTTCGTTCTTCAGCGTCTCCAGCAGCTCGGCGGGGCTCAGCGCCTGCGTCTTGGTGGAATCGTCTTCCCAGGTATAGGTGACGAGCACCACACCGCTCTGCGGATCGCCGTAATCGAGCGTATAGAGCTGCGGCAGCTTGGTGTCGGACAGGATGTTGCGCGGGAAGCGGGTATTGTTCCAGAACTTCTTGGTGCGCAGGAACAGCTTGGTCGACGAGGTCACGTGGATGCGGTTGATGGCTTCACCGACATTGGGATAGGTCGTCTGCTGGTTGGGCGGCAGCTGCGGCTGCGCATCGCTCAGCGACAGCCCCATCTCCATCGCCCGCGTGGTGGCCGCAACGATCACCCGGTTGAAGGTCTGCTTGCTGCCATTGCCAAGGGTCAGCGTCACGGTGCCCGGCTGCTGTTCGGCGACCTTCACATGGGTGACGCGGGTGTTCGGCACATAGCTGCCGCCCGTCGACGTGAAGCGGCTGACGAACGCCTGACAGAGCTGCGAGATGCCGCCGGGCACGAAGCGCTGGTCGGTTTCGAGCGCGTTGGTCAGCAGGCGGTAGATGTAGTTGAAGCCGATGCCATAGAGCGGCCCGAAGCCGCCGGAGCCGATGCCGAGCGTGCCGAAGCGGGTGAAATCCTCCGCGGTCCAGACCGCGCCCGCAGGCACCTGCCATTTGTGCTGCGGACCGAAGATCTTGGAAAGGCCGGTGTAGAAGCTGTCGCTGCCGAACTCGTTGAGATAGTACTGCCAGGCATTGGTCACGTTGGCGAGCGCGGTGCCGTTGGTCGGCGACAGCTGCAGCTGGGTGTTGAACGACACCGACGACCAGAACGAGACGCCATTCGGCACGGTGATGCCGTTGTTGACCAGCGCCACCCAGCCATTCCACACCCGCTCGAAGCCGTTCGGCGGCACCGCCGGATTGGACCACATCTGGCCCTGCCCCTTGTAATAGACCCAGGTCGGCTGCTTGCCGGGGTCGGGAAAGTTGGCCGTGGTCTGGATGTTGAAGGCGTTGAGATAGTAGAACAGCGCCTCCTCGCTCGGCGGAAAGCGCATCGCCCCCATCTCGGCGATGTCCACCGTCGCGACGCCGTTGGAGTCGCGGAACCGCGAGCTGTACAGCCGGCCTCCCGGCGGGCGCTTGTCAGCGACCTCCTCCGCGGTCTCGGCGTCGAACAAGGTGACCTTGGCGCCGCATTTCTGCAGCTCGAACGCCGCGACGCAACCGGCCGCGCCGCCGCCGACGATCCCGACCGTCTGGCCACTCAGCTTGCCGATCGGCGCGTTGATGCCGCCCGACTGGTTGAGCCAGTCGGAATACACAAAATTGGGCGTATCCACGAATGCCTGGGGTTGCGCCACCTGGGCCGGAAAAGGACGCAAATTGGGAATGAATGTCGCCATGCCGTCGCTCCTAAAGCATCGAGGCTTCGAAAAAGCTCTGGTCTTCGCCGCGCCGTGGCCCGCGAGCCGACGCATCGGCATCAAAATCTCACTCTGGCAAAAACCGGTCTTGGCACCATCGTTACTAATGATGATTTTGGCCGGGAGCGCCGACGTCTCTCGGCGCATCGATGCCGTCACGGTGGCGCGACACACATCACGATGCGTCCGCGGAACGGCGCGCGGCTTCGAGCGTCTGCACGTCGCAGACGATGCTTCGCGTCAGTTCTGGGCCGGGGGCGCCAGTTGCAGCGGCGGGCGCGGCGCCGGCTTGGGATGCCGCACCGCGCCGGGCGCGGGACGGATCTCGATCGGCGGCGGCAGCGGCTGCACGCCGGGCGCGGCCGCCGGCGGCACGGCAGCAGCCTGCGGCGGCGTCGCACGCGGCGCGGCGGCGGGCGTCGACGTCGCCGGCCGCACCTTCGGCTCCTGACGGCGCGGATCGCGCCCAGGCACCGGCACGCCGGTCGCGGGCAGCGCACCGGGGACCGGCTCGACGGCCGGCGGCAGCGCGGCGGTCGCAGGCGGCGCAGGCTGTTGTGCGGGCACCTGCTGCGGTGGCTGCTGCTGCGGTGGTGGCGACATCGGTTCACCGCGCTCGATCGCGTCCAGCCGGCGCGTCTCGCGGTCGATCGCGCGCACTGCGAGCCACGACGACAGCGAGGTCACGTCGACCGTCCAGCTCAGCCGATCGGGCGCGCCATGGGCGAACAGCTGGATCTCCGGCCGGCTGGTGTCGGTGCCGACCCGGGTCGAGATCAGGCTGGCGCGCAGGTCCGCCTGGTCGGCGGGGATGTCATAGCCGCCGGAAACAATGGCACGGGCGCCGTCGGCGTCGAGCGTGGTCGCGGTCACGCGCAGGCTGCCGTCGCGGATGGTGAAGGGAATCTGCAACGCGGCCACCTGCAGCGGCGCGCCGCGCAGCGCGCCGGTCACGACATCGCGCAGCACCCGATCATTGCCCGCCTGGCCGGCATCGCTCGCGGCGATCGCCGCATCGAACACCCTGGGATCGAGCCCGCCGATCCGCGCGTTGTCGATCGACACCGTGCCGTTGCCCGACAATGCGCCGACGAGCGCGCCGGCACTGCGGCCGCGGGCGGCGAGCGCCATCTGCAGCGATGCACGCCCCGCCGGCAGCGACAAGCCGCGATAGGCGAGCGCGGCGCCGTCGACGCCGGCGAGCTGGACATGGGCGTCGAGCGCGAGGCCATTGCGGCCGCTGGCCGCGGTGAGATCGGCGGCGACATCGCCGCCACCGATCGCGCCCTTGAGATTGTCGATGGTCAGCGCGACGCCGTTGCCCTTCAGCCTCCCGCTGACCGGCCTCAGCTCGACGCCGCCCGGCAGCGTGCCGCGCAGTGCCTGGAAGCCAAGCTCGCCGCGCGCGCCCGCGAGCGGCCCGCGACCGAGTGGCTCATCAGCGCCGCCGCCCGCGGCGCCGATCGCGAGCCCGAACACCGCGCCGAGGTCGAGCGTATCCACGCCGAGTTCGCCGGCGAACGCCGGCTGCTCGCCGCGGGTCAACGACAGCCGGCCGCGCACCCGCGAACCGGCCACCGTGCTGTCGATGTCGTCGAAGCTCAGTCGCGGACCCGCAACCGACAGACGCGACGACAGCGCGACTGTCAGCGCCGGCACGCGCCCGGGCGGCAGCTCGAACAGCGGCGACAGATCGAGCTTGCGCGCACTGACCGTCATCGCCGCCTTCGGCTCATCCGCCCACGGCTCCAGGCTGCCTTGGGCGTCGGCATCGAGCTCGGCACCGGCGAGCTTCGCCTTGAAACGCAGCGGCGCCTTGAGGGCGCCGGTCGCCGTCGCCTCGATCTGCGCGGCGCCGTCGCCGACCGCGATCGTCCGCTCGAGCCCGAGCAGCGTCAGCAGCACGCGCCCCTGCTCCGCGGTCAGCTTGCCGTCGATATCGACGTCGTTGCGCGCCAGCGCCTCGGTGTCGAAGCGATTGAGCGCGGCGATCGCCGGCGCCGCCGAGGCACGCACCGTCCCCTTGAGCTGCGGCGCATCGAGATCGAAGCTCGCCAATACGTTGGCGCTGGCATCGCCACGGCCGGCGCCGGCGCGATCGGCCTTGTCCATGCGATCGAGGGTCAGCGCGACCTTGAGCCTGGCACCGCTCCTCGCGTCGCTTTTTGCATCACCCTTGATGTCGCTCTTGATGTCATTCCTGGCACCGGCCGGCGCGGCCGGCAGCGCCGCGAGCCGCGCTGCGATGGTCGGAGGCAGCACGGGCGACAGGAACGCGGACAGCGCCTCGAGCGACGCTGCGCGTGCCTTGAGGCCAAGTTTGCCGGTCGTCGCCGTGCGGTCGAACGCGCCGCTGCCTTCCACCGTGACACCACCACTGCCGCCGAGCCTCAGGCTGGTCAGCGTCAACGCGCCGGGCCCGTAGCTCATGTCGAGTTGCAGCGGGCTGATGTCCTGGCCGCCGGCCCGGCCGTGCCCGATGTCCAGCGACAGCTGCGCCTCGTCGGGCCATTCGGCCTGCGGACCGGCAAAGGCGCGGGCAAAACCGGCGATGACATCGAGATCGGCCTGCGCCGCCTTCAGTGCGGCCTCGAGCTTGATCCCGCCGGCGCCCTTGCCGGCCGCGCCGCCGGACAGCGCAAACCGTCCCTCGACCGCGGCGCCTTCGACCTCCGCCACCGCGCGCTCGAGCGCAATGCGGTCGGCGCCGACACTGAGGTTGCCGGACAGGCGCAGCGGCCCCTGCAGGCGCAGCGGCGAATCGCCGCGGCCGCGCAGCCACGCGGCGAGGCCTTCAGGATCGGAGGCGTCGACCTTGAGGTCACCCTTGAAGTCGCCGCCGGAGGCGAGCCGCCCCGCCAGCGCGAGCTGGGTGCCGCCGGGCATCCGCGCCTCCAGCCGATCGACGATCCAGCCATCGCTGTCGCCATGGAATGCCGCTGCGGCGCCCTGCACCGGGCGACCGCCGAGCATGACGGTGTCGGCGTCGATCTCCAGCCGCGTGGCAAACGACGGCGCGGGAATGGCGGCAACGAGGCTGCGCAACCCCGGAATCAGCCGCGTCGGCTCCGTGCCCGCGCTCTCCTTCGCCAGCAGCCGGTCGGCATCGAGCTGCCGCGCCGACAATGCCGCGCGCAGCGCCGGCGCCGCGCCGAAGCGCGCGTCGGCGGAGCCGGCGAGCTTCAGCCCGCTATCATCGGAGCCATACACCAGCTCGACCTGCTCGAACTTCGCCGCCGCCGGATCGGCCTTGACCCTGGCGCCGAGCTTCCACGGCGTCTGCAGGCGGTTGCCGTTGCTGTCGCTGCGCAACGCGATCGCGCGCGACAGCGTCAGTGCGCCGTCGAACCGCGGCACCTCGCGCGTCACCGTGACGACGCCGTCGAGATCGATGCCGAACGGCCGCTCGCCGGGATCGATGGTGAAGCGCACGCGGGTGCCGCCGCCATCGCCGCTGCGGCCAGTGACGAGGCGGAACGGATAGCGCACGCCATGGTAGCTGAAATTGCCGTCGCCACGCGCCGCTCCCGCCAGCGCGCGAACATCGCCGCTAAACGCGATGTCGTCGAGCGCGACGATGGCACCGCTCGCTGCATCATGCAGCGCGGCGCGGCCCGTGAGGCTGAGGCGGTCGATCGCCACCGCTGCCAGGTTGGCGCCGCCACTGCCCAGCGGAGACACCAGCTGGCCGCGCGGGTCGAGAGCCACCGCGAGATCGAGGCCATTGATGGTGAGGTCGGTGGCCCGCCATTCACCGCGCAGCAGCGCCCCGAGACTGAACTCGACGTCGAGCTTGTCGGCCTTGAGCCGGCTGGTATCCACGGCGCCGCCCACCGCCACCGTGCGCAGCCGCAGCGTCGGCGTCGGCAGGAGGCGCGCATCGAGCTGGCCGCCGACACGCACCGGCGCGCCGATCACCCGGCTCGCCTCGGCTTCGAACTGCGGCCGGAACTGGTTCCAGTCGATGAAGTACGGGCCGACCAGGGCCGCCAGCAGCGCGAGGATGAAGGCGATCGCCAGTCCGAGCAACGTCGTCTGCACGATGGTCTCTCGTTAGGCCGCCGCGGCGGGCCGCGAATCGTCGGCAACAGGGTTCATGAGCAGGTCTTCGATACGGGACGAGGCCCACATCATAGAGGGAACTGTGGCGAAGTCACAGCCGCCCCGGAGCGCCGTCCACTGCACGCACGGAGCATGACAGGCCCCTATGACAGAAGCCATGACGGGCCGGAGACGAGGGGCCAGGGCGCGCAACAGGGCGCGCAACAAGAGGCACAGGACAGCCCGAAACGCCACCGGCCGCCCCGCGGCGGCCGGTCACATCGGGGATCGGCCGCCCGCTTCAGGCCGCCGGGATGATCTTGCCGGGGTTGAAGATGTTCTGCGGGTCCATCGCCTGCTTCACGGCCCGCATCGCGTCCAGCGCCGCGGGGCCGAGCTCGCCGAGCAGGTACTTCTGCTTGCCCTGGCCGATGCCGTGCTCGCCGGTGCAGGTGCCGCCCATGGCCTGCGCCCGCTCGACCAGGCGGTGCAGGAACTCGTCCGCCTTCGCCATTTCGGCGGCGTTGTCGGTGTCGGCGAGCAGCGAGCAATGGAAGTTGCCGTCGCCGACATGGCCGACGATCGGCGACAGCAGGCCGAGACGCTTCAAATCCTCCTCGGTCTCGACGACGCAGTCGGCGAGGCGCGAGATCGGCACGCAGACGTCGGTTGCAACCACGCCAGCACCCGGCCGCAGGCCGCGCACCGCCCAGTAGGAATCGTGCCGCGCCTGCCACAGCCGGGTGCGATCCTCCGGCTTGGTGGTCCATTCGAACCCGCCGCCGCCGCACTCGGCGGCGATCTCGGCGAACGACTGCGACTGCGCCGCGACCTCGGCCTCGCTGCCGTGGAATTCCAGCAGCAGCAGCGGCGTCTCCGGCAGGCTCAGCTTGGAGTAGGCGTTGCACGCCTTGACCTGCTCGGCATTCAAAAGCTCGATGCGCGCCACCGGAATACCGGTCTGGATGGCGAGGATGGTCGCCTGGCAGGCGCCGGCCACCGTCTCGAACGAGCAGGCCGCGGCCGCGATGGTTTCCGGAATGCCACGCAGCTTGATGGTGAGCTCGGAGATGATGCCGAGCGTGCCTTCGGCGCCGATGAACAGGTGCGTGAGGTCGTAGCCCGCCGATGACTTCTTCGCCCGCGTGCCGGTGGTGATGATCTCGCCGTCGCCGCGCACGACCTTCAGCGCCAGCACGTTCTCGCGGATGGTGCCGTAGCGCACCGCGTTGGTGCCCGACGCGCGGGTCGAGGCCATGCCGCCGAGCGAGGCGTCGGCGCCGGGATCGATCGGGAAGAACAAGCCCTGGTCGCGGATGTACTCGTTGAGCATCTTGCGGGTGACGCCGGGCTGGATGACGCAGTCGAGATCCTCGGCGTGCACCGCCAGCACCTTGTTCATGTCGCGCAGGTCGATGCAGACGCCGCCGGCGGGGGCGTTGATCTGGCCTTCGAGCGAGGTGCCGGTGCCGAACGGAATGACCGGCACGCCGTGGGCGGCGCAGATGCGCACGACATCCTGGATGTCGGCGGTTTCCTGCGCCATCACCACCGCGTCCGGCGGCTGGTTGGTCAGCCAGGTGGTGGTGTGGCCGTGCTGCTCGCGCACCGCCTGCGAGGTCACCAGCCGGTTACCGAACCGCGCCGCCAGCGCTTCCAGCGCGCTTGCAAGCTTCTGCGGCTCCGGCCGCGGCAGGCTGTTGACGGTCGTCAGTCCCACGATGTGTCCTCCCGAAAACGCGAACCGGCCGGGAGGCCGAAACGCGCCGATCATCCAAGTCAAGTTGCTGTGCAAATCGCGAAGGACAGGGCTGCGCACCCTGTATGAGTCCACGCGATTGCAGGGGACCGTGGCAAAGGATGTATACTGGGTCAAGCACCAAGCGGGCCCAAATATCGGGAAGCGGTCCGCGACGACAGTTGGGAACAGCATGACCGAAACGCGCGATCCGATGCAGGGCCTCCATCTCGCGCCCACCCCCTATGTCTGCAAGGTGATGCGGGTCGAGCCGCAGTGGATCGACCACAACGGCCATCTCAACATGGCCTACTACAATGTGCTGTTCGACCGCTCGGTCGACGAGTTCTTTGACATGATCGGGATCGGGCAGACCTATCACAACACCCGCAACCTCTCGACCATGACCGCCGAGTGCCATGTGCGCTACATCCGCGAGATCCACGAGGGCGACCCGGTGCAGGCCCATGTGCTGCTGATCGCCGCCGACGACAAGCGCCTGCACCTCTTCGAGGAGCTGCGGCACGCCACCGAGGGCTGGCTGTCGGCGACCTCCGACAACCTGCTGCTGCATGTCGACATGACCGTGCGCCGCGTCGCGCCGTTCCCGCCTGATATCGCCGCGCGCCTGCAGGCGCTGGTCAAGGCGCAGTCCGGCGCCCCGCGCCCCGAAGGCATCGGCCGCGGCATCGCCATGCCGGTAAAAAAGGCGGCGCAGGCCTGATCCACGAGGCCAGCCGCCAGCATCAGGCGCGCGGGCCGGCCGGCTCGGTGGTCATGAACACCCGCTCCGGCGTGTGCTCATAGGCCCGCAAGCCTTCGCGCCGGTAGAACGCCTGCGCCGGATTGGTGACGAGCACACTGAGGCGCAGCGGCCAATCGCGCGCCTGCGCTTCGGCAACCGCGTGATGCAGCACGATCGCCCCGATCCCCCGCCGCTGATAGTCGGGATGGATATAGAGCTTGGCCACCCAGAGGTGATCGCCGCGGTCCTCGGTGGCAAGGCAGCCGGCTTCGCGCCCGGCCGCGACCACGATGCGGTGCCCGGCGAGCGGCGACGTGGCTTCGAAGCTCGGCGTGTAGCGCCCCCACAGCGCCGTCGCATAGCCGCGCATGCAGAGATCCTCGAGCCGGATCAGGAACGGCCGGTCGGCATCCGCAGCCACGCGCAGGTCGATGGACATGGTCGCTCCTTTCGGCGGCGCCCGTCGCGATCGCTACCGCCCTGCTGCACTCTGCCACAGCCCGGGCGCCCGCCCCAGCGGCTTCCACCGCGTGCAGCCGGCGCGTCGGTCAATCACGCACGGCCGTCAGCCGTGGCCAGCGCCCGAACCAATCCTTGGCGTGCAGCCGCGCCTCGAACACCGCACGCCGGGACGCAAACGCCGGCGTCGGCCGCACGATCAGCCGCAGCAGGTCATCGACGCCGTGCGGCGCGAGCAGCTCGACACGGCCGCCGATAAGCCGCGCGGCCACGGCGGTCGCGGTTTCCGGCCATCGCGCCACAGCCTCTGCGGTGTCAGCATATGGACCATCGCCGTTGCGCAGATGCATGCGGGCCTGATTGCGAACCGACCATGGCACGCCCGGACACTCACGGGCGAGGTCGGCCTCGATGGCCTGCTCGCGCGCGCGGCGCTGATCGGCGCGATCGAAGAACACGACATCGACATCGTTCAGCCGCGCGCAATCGGGCGGCCGATCGTGAAGCACGTCCCAGACCGCGTTGCGCACGAAGCCGGCGCCAATCCAGCTATCCGGCAGGTGCAGCCGCGCGACCGCGTCGAGCAGCGCCATCATCCGCGGCTCGCGCGCGATCAGCGCCGCGATATCGTCGGCGGACTGCATGCGGCTGCACCTCTTCCACAACTCCAGATGGAGCATCGGCGCTCACGCACCAATCGCCTCCGGCATCTTTCGGTTTGCAAGCCACGCCGACACCGCGCTAGCGTGGAGTCGTTTTCAGACGACGTCTTTTTATATCTTTTCAGCAAGGGATATTGCCATGACCGACGTTAGCGTCACGTCCGCGCCGTCCGATTTCCATCCTCGTCTCTACAACAGCACACCCGATGTCCAGAATGCCGACGCCGACATCCGGCGCGACGGCATGCTCGATCGGGCCACCGGGATTCTGGCACCGATCTTCCATGCCTACGGCGTCGCCGAATTCTGCGGCATCAACCTGCTGCACAGGCACTGGGCCGTCGAGGGAATCGAAATTCCGCTGCAGATCAGGCAGCCCCACGCCAGCGATTATGAGCTTGTCACCAGTCCATCGCCGACCTGGCCAGGCATGATGGCACCGTCGTCATGGATACTGATGGCCGAGGGTCCGCAGGCGCACTTCGTGCCGTTCGAATTCTCGACCGATGCCAGGGTGCTTCACCATGCCGAACAGCTGACAAGGCATACAGCGTTCTTTGCGACGGTCGGCGATGCGCTGCTCGCGCACGATCTGTTCCGCCATTTTGGCGTCTGCATCGTGCCGCGCGAACCGCTGTCCGACGATCCGGACGCAAGTCTCGTCGAGATTTCGTCGTCGCGCACCCGCGCTTCGCTGGTCCGACCGGTAATCTTGAATCCCGGCCAGACCTACATCCAGACGGCCTGGACTTTCGCGTTCGACGACAAGAAGCAGCCACCGAAACCAGTGTGCAGGCCCGGCGTCCATTGCGAAACAGAAGAAGTGCCGGTCGGGCCGCCCTACCACTACAAGAGCAAGGATCATGATCCGGATTGACAAAGGCCGGATACAAAACGGCCGGCGAACGCTTGCGCATCCGCCGGCCGCGTCATGATCGCTTGCGCGACGATCAGTCCTTGATGACGCGCACGGCACCTTGCGCGGCGCTGGTGGCCATCGCGGCATAGGCCTTGAGCGCGGTCGAGACCTTGCGGGTGCGCTGGGCAGGCTTCCAGGCGCCCGCGCCCTTGGCTTCCATGGCGGCGCGGCGGCGCGCGAGTTCGGCCTCGTCAACCGCGAGATGGATCTTGCGGTTGGGGATGTCGATCTCGATGCGGTCGCCATCCTGCACGAGGCCGATCAGGCCACCCTCGGCGGCTTCCGGCGAAACGTGGCCGATGGAGAGACCCGAGGTGCCGCCGGAGAAGCGGCCATCGGTGATCAGCGCGCACGCCTTGCCGAGGCCCTTCGACTTCAGGTAGCTGGTCGGATACAGCATCTCCTGCATGCCGGGACCGCCGCGCGGGCCTTCATAGATGATGACGACGACGTCGCCGGCCTTGATCTTGTTGGTGAGGATCGCCTCCACCGCGGCGTCCTGGCTCTCGACCACGCGCGCGGGGCCGGAGAACTTCAGGATGCTGTTGTCGACGCCCGCGGTCTTCACGATACAGCCGTCGAGCGCGATGTTGCCGGTCAGCACGGCAAGACCGCCGTCCTTGGAGAAGGCGTGCGCGGCGTCGCGGATGCAGCCGGTCTCGCGGTCGGTGTCGAGCTCCTCGAAGCGGCGCTCCTGGCTGAACGCAACCTGCGTCGGCACGCCGCCGGGGGCGGCGCGGTAGAGCGTCTTCACGCTCTCGCTGGTGGTGCGCATGATGTCGTAGCGGTCGAGCGCGTCCTTGAGCGTCGGCGAGTGTACGGTCGGCAGCGAGGCATCGATCAGGCCGGCGCGGTCGAGCTCGCCGAGGATGCCGAGCACGCCGCCGGCGCGATGCACGTCCTCGAGATGGACGTCGGCGACCGCGGGCGCCACCTTGCACAGCACCGGCACGCGGCGCGACAGACGGTCGATATCCGTCATGGTGAAGCCGATCTCGCCTTCATAGGAGGCGGCGAGCAGGTGCAGCACGGTGTTGGTCGAGCCGCCCATGGCGATGTCCAGCGTCATGGCGTTCTCGAACGCCTTGAAGTTCGCGACATTGCGCGGCAGCACGCGGGCGTCGTCCTGCTCGTAATAGCGGCGGGCGAGATCGACGATGAGGTGGCCGGCCTCGACGAACAGGCCCTTGCGGTCGGCGTGGGTGGCAAGAATCGAGCCGTTGCCCGGCAGCGACAGGCCCAGCGCCTCGGTCAGGCAGTTCATCGAGTTGGCGGTGAACATGCCCGAGCATGAGCCGCAGGTCGGGCACGCGGAACGCTCGATGACCTCGACCTCAGCGTCGCTGACCTTGTCGTCGGCGGCGGCGACCATGGCGTCGATCAGGTCGACCGAACGGATCTTGCCCTTGATGTCGACCTTGCCCGACTCCATCGGGCCACCGGACACGAACACGACGGGGATGTTGATGCGCATCGCCGCCATCAGCATGCCGGGGGTGATCTTGTCGCAGTTCGAGATGCACACCATGGCGTCGGCGCAGTGGGCGTTGACCATGTACTCGACGCTGTCGGCGATCAGTTCGCGCGACGGCAGGCTGTAGAGCATGCCGTCATGGCCCATGGCGATGCCGTCGTCGACCGCGATGGTGTTGAACTCCTTGGCGACGCCGCCGGCCTTTTCGATCTCGCGGGCGACGAGCTGGCCGAGGTCCTTGAGGTGGACGTGGCCGGGCACGAACTGGGTGAAGGAGTTGACGACCGCGATGATCGGCTTACCGAAGTCCTCGTTCTTCATGCCGGTGGCGCGCCAGAGACCGCGGGCGCCCGCCATGTTGCGGCCATGGGTGGTGGTGCGGGAACGATAGGTCGGCATGGGTGTCCTCGGATGTCGCCCGGGTTCAGTCCCGGGTTGCCTGATAGCGTCGTAAAACCAATAGCTTATGGATGCCCCGATGGCAAAGCACCAACCGCGGGCCGAAGGCCCGCGTGCGGAACGCGTCGGGTTTACCGCGAAGCGCCTCGGGAGGCGACCATCAATTTCGCCGTCCAGCGATGCCGCCGGCTGCGGTGCCCGGCTTGGCCCGCACCGCCTTGAGGCCGAAAGGCCGTGACGATGGCGGCCACGCCTCACGCATCCGGATGGCTGAGGACCAGCGAGACGTTCTGGCCGCCAAAGCCGAACGCATTGGACAGCGCATGCGCGACGCGCGCATCGCGGGCGACATTCGGCACCACGTCGAGCGGGATCTCCGGATCGGGATCGCGGTAGTTGATGGTCGGCGGCAACCGCTGCGCCCGCAGCGCGAGCAGCGTGATCACCGCCTCGATCGCGCCGGCCGCAGACAGCGTGTGCCCGATCATCGACTTGCTGGACGACACCGCGATGTCGCGTCCGCCCATCACCGCGGCGATGCCGAGATACTCGGTGCGGTCGTTCTCCGGCGTGCCGGTGCCATGGGCATTGATGTAGCCGATCGCATCCGGCGCGAGGCAGGCGTCGCGCAGCGCATGGCCCATGCAGGCGGCGACCGGCCCGCCGCCCGGGCTCGGCCGGGTGCGGTGGAAACGGTCGACGGTCTCGCCGACGCCGCTGACGATGCCGAGGATCGGCGCGCCGCGCGCCCGCGCGCTGTGGAGGCTTTCCAGCACCAGCGCGGCGGCGCCCTCGCCCATCACGAAGCCGTCGCGGCTGCGCGCGAACGGCCGCGAGACGGTTTCCGGCACGTCGTCGCGCATCGACAGCGCGGTCAGCAGCGAGAACCGGATCAGCGTCTCCGGATTGACCGAGCTGTCGGTGCCGACGCACAGCGCTGCGTCGGTGTCGCCGCGCCGGATCGCCTCGACGCCGAGCTGGATCGTGGTGGCGCCGGAGGCGCAGGCGGTGTTGAGCGACACCGGCGCGCCGCGCGTGCCGTAAGCCGCCTGCAGCCGCGTCGCCACCGCGCCATGCTCACACTGTTCGTCGAGATCGGAGAACGCCCCGGTGGCTGCGGCGCGCAGCAGATCGTCATACACGAGCTCCTCGCCGCGCCCGGTGGCCTGCGCGAGACGGATCCTCTGCGACCAGTCGAGTTCCAGCGGCGGCACCGCAAGATAAAGCGGTCCCGGAAAACGGCCGCGCGGGCCGATGGCGGCTTCGGCGAGTGCCTCCTCGATCGCGTGCGTTGCGAAGGCGTGGCAGAGGTTGGTGGCGGTGGGCGGCTCGGCGGTCACCGCATCGACGCTGGCGGCGATGCCGACCTTGAGCCCGGCCGTCGAAAAGCGGCGGATGCGGCGGACGCCGGAGCGGCCATTCACCAACGCCTGCCAGTTGTCAGCCTTGCCGATGCCGAGCGCCGTGACGAGGCCGGCGCCGGTGACGACCACCGTGCGGGGCCGGTCGCGCATCGGATCCGTCCCGGTCATGGCACCGCCTCCAGCAGCGCCATGCCCTCTCCGTATTTGCGGCCAATGCCGGTGACCACGACCTGCTTCAGGGCGTGATCGGGCGCGACATCGCGCTCCAACGGACCGCAGGCCGGAAAGAGCGCACGCCGGCGCAGCAGCAGCGCGGCGATGGCGACATTCAGCGGAAACTGCGCCTGGATGCCGTGACCGACATGCGTGCCGGTCGCGCGCATCGGCAGATCGGCGTGCCGCATCAGCCAGCGCCGTTCGAGACCGGTCGCCGGCTCCGCGCCGGTGGCCCCGGAGAGGATCGCCGTGTGATGCAGGTCCACGCGCGGCGCAACCTGCGCCCACAGCGCATCGAGGCTCGCGGCCCGTGCCGCGGCGTCGCGGGGCGCCGCCTCCGACAGCACCTCGGTCAGCCGTGCCAGCGGCGGCGCGCCGCGCGCCTGCGCGTGATCGGCGCTTTCCAGCACCAGGAATGCGCCGAGCGAGCCGAGCGCAACGCCGCCGCCATGGGCCTCGCGCGCGAACACCGCCGGCGCGTCCGCCGTCAGCGCCTGGCCCGCGGCCACGAGGAACAGCAGCAGGTCGCGCCGCTCGCCGTTGCACGCCCCGCCCACCAGCGCGAGATCGCTCTGGCCACCGGCCACGCGCCGGAAGCCGAGGCCGACCGCATCGGCGCCGGCGGATTCCTCGCCGAGCACGGTGCGCGCCGAGCCGCCGACGCCATGCACCATGGCGATGTTGCCGGCGAGCAGATTGGGCAGTTGGCCGAGAAAGAAGGTCGGGCGCAGCCCGTTCATCAGCGTGTCGTTGAGAAAGGCGGCCGTATCAGCCGCGCCGGGCAGGCCCGCCAGCGCCGCAGTATCGACCGCAAGGTCGCGCTCGCCGCCCGTCGTGGTGGCGATGATGTCGAGCGCCTCGAGCAGATCCTGCCGGCCCTTGAGGCCGGCGAAGGCCAGCGCAAGGCCCGCGGCATAGGTCCCGAGCCGCTGGCACTGCGCCATCTGGCGCTGGTCGACCTTCTTCGGAATCTGCGGCTCGAATGCGAACGGCGGAAAGCGATAGCGGGCATAGGGCGCCGGATCGCTGCAGTCGAGCATCGGCGGCTGGCCGCCGAGATCAGCGGCATGGTGCGCCTCGCCCTCGCCAACACACGACACCAGCCCGACGCCGGTAATCCAGACCGGACGATCCGTCGCGCTCACCTCAACGTCACCTCTCCACACGCAGCCCAGACGCCTCGGCGCCGCGCAGCCGCAAATCTCATGCGGCTTCGCTTTCGCAGGCGTTCCTGTCAACAACCTGGCGTGAGGGACGGATCACCCGCGTCGCCAGACCCACCGCCTCCAGCGCCCAGATGGTGCACCAGGTGACATCGATTTCGCCAGCGCGATGGCCATGCCGTGCCGCCCGGGAGTCGGCATGATGGTTATTGTGCCAGCCCTCGCCGTTGCTGAGCAGGCCGACGAAGACATTGTTGCGGCTGCAGTCGGCGGTGGCGTAGCTGCGGTAGCCCCACAGGTGCGCGACCGAGTTCACCGACCAGGTGATGTGCCAGACCACCACCGTGCGCACGAACACGCCCCAGACCAGCCAGCTCGCGCCGAACCAGGCGGCGTCCGTCAGCGACTGCCCGTTCACGAGGCCAACCAAAAGGCCGGCGACGAAAAACACCGCCCAGGAGGCGGCGATCACCCACAGCCAGCGGCTCTTGCGTTCAAGCGCAACGTAGAACCGGTCGCGCAGGATATCCTTGGCGTAGCAGTCGAAAATGCCGAGCCGGTCGAGGTCGCGGTTCACGACATAGACCCACTCCATGTGGGCCCACAGGAAACTCACCAGCGGGCTGTGCGGATCGGCCTGCGCGTCGGAATGCTCGTGATGGCGGCGATGCACGGCGACCCAGCGCGCCGGCGTGTCCTGGAAACAGCAGACGCCGAGAATGGCGAAGCTGTGCTCGAGCCATTTCGGGCAGACCAGCCCGCGATGGGTCAGCAGGCGGTGATAACAAAGGTTGATGCCGAGCGTGCCGAACACATAGGTGCCGAGCGCCGCCAGGACGACGCCGCTCCAACTGAACAGCGCCGGCCACACTGCCAGCGCCGCCACCGCATGATAGAACGCCACCGCGCCGGCATTCACCACATTGAGGCGGATCGGAAGTGCCCCTTCGGGATGGGGCAGCGCGGGCGCATGCTCCAGCACGCCCGGCATGGCTTTCGCAATCGTTTCGGAGACTGGCCGAGAAATCGACACACACACCCCCAGCAATGACTTTGCCCGCGAACGGGCGGCAATGTTGCTGACTGTAGGGGGCGCCAGACACAGTCAGCAATTGACGCACCGCACTTAAGGCGGGACATGTCTGCGACGTTTTGACGCATCAAGGCGTCAAAGCCTTAAATTCATCAACAGTTTCAACAGTAAGCGGTGGCACCGGCCCGCTTCAAGAGTCGACCTCACGGCCGCAGCAGGCCGGCAACCGCCACCAGGACCGCGATCACGCTGAGCGCGAGCACGGTCAGGCCGAACGCCTGCTGGCGCCGGGCGCTGCGCTTGTCGTGGAACGCGAGCCAATCCCGCACGAAGCCGGCGGGGATGTCGAAGATGACGGCCGGCTCCTCGGCGTGGTGGGTTTCGTGCTCCACATACATGGCCCGCACATTGGCGAGGCCGAGATGCTCGAGCTCGCAATGCCAGGTCCAGGCCCGGTTGCCGCTGGTCCAGCGGTTCTCGAAGGGAAGGTGGTGCGACGTCATCGCAGACCTCCTTCGCCCCCCGATTTCGTCGCATATAGGCAGGCGGAAGCCGGAACGCGAGACCTCCGCGGCGATCGCCGCCCCCCGTGCACGCGGGTCGCGCCGCAGCGGATGAACCCTGCGGACTCCGCATGCCGGAAGCGGGGAAAACGGCCTTATTCGGGGTGCAAAAACTGTCCTAAGCCCCTGATGACGCCTATATGAGGAGCCTGCCGTCGCGGCGGCTGTACCGCTTCGCACCGCGGTGCCATCCTGGTTCCAAGACGATTCGCATGACTGATCCGATCAAGCTGAGCCCCTTCGACGTGCCCGCGCACCAGCCCGCCGCTGGCGGCATTGCCGCGCGCGCCCGCGCGGCGGCAGCGCCCCAGTATCTCAGCGTGCTCAATCCGGAGCAGCGCGCAGCGGTCGAGACGCTGGACGGCCCGGTGCTGGTGCTCGCCGGCGCGGGCACCGGCAAGACGCGGGTGCTGACGTCGCGGATCGCCCATATCCTCACGCTTGGCCGTGCCCGCCCCGGCGAGATCCTGTCGGTGACCTTCACCAACAAGGCGGCGCGCGAGATGAAGCACCGCCTCGGCCAGATGCTGGGACAGGCGGTCGAGGGCATGCCGTGGCTCGGCACCTTCCACTCCATCGGCGGGCGCATCCTGCGCTACCATGCCGAGCTCGTCGGGCTGAAATCCAACTTCACCGTGCTCGACGTCGATGACCAGATCCGCCTGCTCAAGCAGCTGCTGCAGGCCGAAGGTATCGACGAGAAGCGCTGGCCGGCGCGCATGCTGGCCGGCCTGATCGACGGCTGGAAGAACCGCGGACTGACGCCATCGCAGGTGCCGTCGGGCGAGGCCGCCGTGTTCGCCAACGGCAAGGGCGGCAAGCTCTACACCACCTACCAGGAGCGGCTGAAGGTGCTGAACGCCGCCGACTTCGGCGACCTGCTGCTGGAAAACATCCGCCTGTTCCGCGAGCACCCGGACGTGCTCAGGCAGTACCAGGGCCGCTTCAAGTTCATCCTGGTCGACGAGTACCAGGACACCAACGTGGCGCAGTACCTGTGGCTGCGGCTGCTGTCGCAGGGCGCGGCCGCGCCGCTGCCCGGCCGGATGCTGCGCGACGCCTCGCGCGAGGAGCCGTCGGACACCCAAGAAGCCCAACAACCCGCGACGCCTGCTCCAGCGCTCAAGAACATCTGCTGCGTCGGCGACGACGACCAGTCGATCTATGGCTGGCGCGGCGCCGAGGTCGACAACATCCTGCGCTTCGACCACGACTTCCCCGGCGCCACCGTGATCCGCCTGGAGCGCAACTACAGATCGACCGGCCACATCCTCGCCGCCGCCTCGCATCTCATCGCCCACAACGAGGGCCGGCTCGGCAAGACGCTGCGCACTGAGGACGAGGACGGCGAGAAGGTCACCGTCACCGGCGCCTGGGATTCCGAAGAGGAAGCCCGCGGCATCGGCGAGGAGATCGAGGACCTGCAGCGCCGGCAGCACAAGCTCAACGAGATCGCCATCCTGGTGCGCGCCTCGTTCCAGATGCGCGAGTTCGAAGACCGCTTCGTCACCCTCGGCCTGCCCTATCGCGTGATCGGCGGCCCGCGGTTCTACGAGCGCGCCGAAATCCGCGACGCGCTGGCGTATCTGCGCGTCATCAGTTCGCCCGCCGACGATCTCGCCTTCGAGCGCATCGTCAACGTGCCCAAGCGCGGCATCGGCGACGCCACGGTGCAGTTGCTGCACGACCACGCCCGCAAGCGCCGCATCCCGCTGATGGAAGCGGCGCGGATGGTGATCGAGACCGACGAGCTCAAGCCCAAGGCACGCAGCTCGCTGCGCGACGTGATCACAAGCTTCGACCGCTGGCGGGCCCAGAGCGAGGTGACGCGGCACTCGGAACTGGCCGAGATCGTGCTCGACGAGAGCGGCTATACGGACATGTGGCAGAAGGACCGCTCCGCCGACGCCGCCGGGCGCCTTGAGAACCTCAAGGAGCTGGTGCGCTCCATGGAGGAGTTCGAGAACCTGCAGGGCTTCCTCGAACACATCGCCCTCGTCATGGACCGCGACGGCGGCCCGGAGGAGGACGCGGTGTCGGTGATGACGCTGCATTCCGCCAAGGGGCTGGAATTCGACACCGTGTTTCTGCCGGGCTGGGAGGAAGGGCTGTTTCCCCACCAGCGCGCGCTCGACGAGCAGGGCCGCGCCGGCCTCGAGGAGGAGCGTCGCCTCGCCCATGTCGGCATCACCCGCGCGCGGCGCCGCGCCAAGATCTATTTCGCCACCAACCGCCGCATCCATGGCTCGTGGTCGACCACCGTTCCCTCGCGCTTTCTCGACGAACTGCCGGCGCACAATGTCGAGATCACCGAGAGCAAGGGCGGCAGCGGCTGGGGCGGCGCCGGCGGCTATGGCGCCTCGCGCTACGACAATCTCGAGGCATTCAGCTCGACCTATTCGACGCCGGGCTGGCAGCGCGCGCAGCAGCGCAAGGGCGGCGGCGGTGGCACGGGTGGCGGCAGCGGCAGCCGCGGCGGTGGCTTCCGCGAGACCGGCAGCGGCTTCGCGCCCGGCGGCGATCAGTTCGGCAGCTGGCGCAACAAGCGCGGCGGCCTGACCATCGAGGGCGAACTGGTGGCGAAATCCACTGGCACCAACTCGGAGTTCTCCGCCGGCGACCGCGTCTTCCACCAGAAGTTCGGCTATGGCGCGGTGACACAGGTCGACGGCAACAAGCTCACCATCGCGTTCGACAAGGCCGGCGAGAAGCGCGTGGTCGACAGTTTTGTGCAGCGGGTGTGACACGCGCCGCAGCGAGCAACGCGGCCTTCCGGATCTTATCGTGCCGGCCTGATCGCGGAGCGGAGCCGCTCAGCTCGCTTTCGGCTTCGAGACGGCCGCGGTCCGCGGCGGCTTCGCGGAGCGTGCGTGATCGCGCGCAGAGAGGCGCTTGCCTTTCTTTGCGCCGGCCCTCTTGATCTCTGCCGTCCTGACGTCCGCTTTCCTGACATCGGCCTTTCTGATGTCAGCTTTCCGGATATCGGCTTTCCTTGCGTCGGCGTCGACCTTCTTCACCTTCGCCTTCGCAGGCTCCTCCTTCTTGACAGCCAGCGCTACCGTCCTGATGGCGGGATGGTGCTTGGCATATTCCTCGCCGTCGATCGGCGCGACGTGTGGCGGGTCGCGGCCGAGATACGGACGCCCGATGCCGAACTCCTGGCCGTGCGCATCGATCCATGTCCAGAATCGCGACGAGGACGCAAACCGCTGGTCGCGCGTCGCGCCGTCGACGCTCACCACATCGGCTGCGAGCCCGTGGCCATAGCCGCCGCGCAGGCTGCCGCCATGATACGACCTGTTGTTTGCGGCCTTGAGGCCGCTCGCGATCGACTGTCGGTAATCGTCACGGAAGCCGCTGGTGATGCCCGGCGACAGCCCCGCGGCCTCCGCCGCATGCAGCAGCTGAAACAGTTTCAGCTTGAAGCTGCGCTCCATGCCGCCGATCACATAGTCCATCATCGGCCTGCCGGCATGCACCGCCGCATCCGGGTCCTTCCAGCCGAAGTCCTGATCGACCAGCCTGGTGAAAGCCCGGGATACCGTTACCATCTTGCGCTTGCGCTTGACGACGACATCCCGCCATTCCTGCACCTTGATGGCGTCTTCCTTGGGCGTGCGCTGATAGAGCGCCCACAGATAGCGATCGACGCAGATGTCCACGACCAGGCACTCGTCGACGATCTCGATCGGCGGCGTCGCCCTGGCGGCTTCGACAGGTTCGACATCCGACGGATTGGCATTGGCGACCTGCATGGCTTCCGGTTCGGCTGACCGGGCATCGGGCGCAGCCAGCGGGGCCGCTTCGGCAACCGCTGTGGGCATCGGCGGCGCGACGGGCGTGCCGGCGGCGCGTTCCGCAGGCGGCAGCCCGCTCGCTCCATCGGCTTTCGAACGGGCCGGCGCCGCGGGTTTATCCTGATCGCCGGCGGTTATCGCGTCCGGTTGCGACGGCGCGGCGGTCTGCGGCGCGATAGCGAACAAGGGCGCAGCGAGGTCGGCGGGCGGCGTGGCGGCAACGGCCTCCCCATCGTCCGGCATCGCGCCAGGCAGACCAACGATCGCGGTGGCGAGCGCGACGGCGCACACCGCAAGCATCGGAACGATCAGGAGTTGCCGCGGGTTCATCATTCCAGCCTCATCGGAACCGGACTGCACATCATGCGGACGAACGATTGTCCTGACAAGGAAATGACCAGGCAATGGCATAACCTCGCCGGCGGCCGCGTTTTGCCGGGGTGTTGCGTGCGAGCAACGGGATGGCCGGCCGGCGGGGATCCGCAACCTGTTTGATGCCGGTTTCAGCTGCAGGCATGCTTGTTCCCCGCGAGTCTGATATGGGAGACAGGCACGGCAGCTGCGCGCGCTGCAACGGGGAATGGAATGGCGAATCGATTGATGCGGGCGAAATCCACCGTGGCCGGACGCCGCCTCGGGCCTTCAGCCATCGCAATGCTCGCGGCGATGGCCGCGCTGCTGGCGCCGGTTCCGGACGCCGCCGCGAAGCAGGCGCGCCGCGCCCAGGCGGCCGAGACCGTGGCGCCGCGCGAGGCCGGCGAGCCGATCATGGCCATTGTGTCGATCAAGAGCCAGCAGGTCACGTTCTACGACGCCGAGGGCTGGATCCTGCGCGCGCCGGTATCGACCGGCGTCAAGGAGCGCGAGACCCCGGCCGGCGTGTTCGCCATCGTCGAGAAGGACAAGGACCACCACTCGACCATGTATGACGATGCCTGGATGCCGAACATGCAGCGCATCACCTGGAATGGCCTCGCCTTGCATGGCGGGCCGCTGCCCGGCTACGCCGCCTCGCATGGCTGCGTGCGCATGCCCTACGGCTTCGCGGAGAAGCTGTTTGAGAGAACCCGCATCGGCATGCGCGTCATCATCTCGCCGGAGGACGCCGCTCCCGTCGATTTTTCCCACCCGACGCTGTCGCTGTTCGTGCCGAACGCTGCCGTCGTCGCGGCGGCTCCCGCCAGGGCCGAGACGCTGTCGCGCGAGGCTGCGGACGCGGCCACCGCCGCCGACGACACCAAGAAGGCCGCGGCGGCGGCCGCCCGTGAGTCCGCTCCGCTCGCGGCCGCCCTGCGCAAGCTGGAGCGCCTCAAGACCCGCGCCGATGCCGAGGTCGCAGCCGCCGATCGGGCCGTAAACACCGCGAAGAGCGACCAGGCCAAAGCGAAGGCCGGGGATCGCCAGCAGAAGGCGGCAGCCAAGGCTGCAGAGCTCGGCGCCCAGTTCGACGCCGCGAAGGCGGACACCTCGTCGAAGATCGACGCCGCCAGCGCGGCCAAGGAAGCCGCCAAGACGGCTCAGGCCAAGAAGGCCGACACCGCCAAGGCGGCGCTCGACGCCAAGCTCGCCCTCGAGCCGGTCTCGATCTACATCAGCCGCGCGACGCGCACGCTCTATGTCCGGCGCAACACCCACAAGCCGGCGCCGGACGGCGGCGGCGAAGTGTTCGATGCCAGCATCGAAGCCCCCGTCACGATCCGCGACCCCGACAAGCCCCTCGGCACGCATGTCTTCACGGCGACGGCGCGCAGCGATGCGGGCCTGCGCTGGACCGCGGTGACGATCGAGCATGCCGACGACGCCAAAAACGCGCTCGACCGCATCACCATCCCGCAGGACATCCTCGACCGCATCGCGCCCACCGCGCTGCCGCGCTCTTCGATCGTCATTTCCGACGAGCCGCTGAGCGAGGAGACCAACTATCGCACCGAATTCGTCGCGGTGCTGAGCGACCAGCCCCAGGGCGGCTTCATCACGCGCAAGCCGAGCACCGTCATGGTGGCGGACGACAATGGCTGGAACGACGGCAACCGCCAGAACGACGACGGCTTCGGTTTCTTCTTCCAGCGCAACCCGAATCCCCAGCCGCGCTACATACGCCGGGGCGGCGGCCAGTTCTTTGCTCCGTTCGAGCAGAGCTGGTGATGAGCGCCGCACATCGCGCGTAGGTCGAACTGTCGACCTCAGGACAGACGCATCCAACGCTCCGACACAGAAGGTTGCGGCTTCTGCCGATAGCCCTATTTGGCGCTATCGAGCGCAGCCGCCGAGAACCACACCTGCGGATAGACCGCGACAGCGGAAGCGTCGGGGGCGCGGTCGCGCGTCAGCCACAGCGACGCGACCGCCGCGGCTTCGGCGCGGCTCGGCACCCTGAGCGAGCCGGCGGCATCGGACGCGCCGCTGCACCGGATGAACCAGGCGCCTCCGACGACCCTTGCCGCAAAGCCATGCGCCGTGCGTGTCACCAGCAGCGCAAGGCCGACGGACTCGGACGGACGCCAGGGAAAGATCATCCGCCCGCCGGGCTGCAGCGCCTCCAGCCAGGACGACGGCGGCGCCACCACGCCGGCATTGACATAGATCAGGTCCGATGGCGGCAGCGGCAGCACGGTGGCATCGCCGGTGACGACGCTGACGCCATCGAATGGCGCGAGGTTGACGCGCGCCGCCGCGGCGAGGCGGTCGTCGAGCTCGAATGCGTTGACCCGCCCGCCCGGCAACACCAGCATGGCGAGCAGCGCGGTGTAGTAGCCCGTGCCGGCGCCGATCTGGCAGACGGTCTCGCCGGATCTCGGCGCCACCGCATCGAGCCAGCCTGCATGCAGGAACGGCTCGCCGTTGTTGATTCCCTTCGGACGGTCGAGCACCACCAGCACGTTCTGGCACAGATGAATGGGGTCGGCGCTCGGCGTCTCCACGATGGCGCCGCCCTGCACCATGATCTGCCATGGTCCGGGACCGACGAAGGCCTCGCGCGGCACGCTTTCGAACACCCGCGCGAACCGCGGGTCCGCGGCACCGCCGGCTGCCGCCATCAGCGTGGCATAGAACACGCGCGCCTCCTCGAGACGCCGGTCGCGACGAGACATGGTCCCACCTGTCCTGATCCCGGCTGATCCGATTGTCAGCCGTCACGCGCCCACCAGCCTGACAAAGGAAATCCGCCGCGCAGGGCGCGGCGGATCGATCATCGCGCCAGGACGTGACGCGATCAATAATGCCGGTGATGGCGATGACGGCGATGATAGGAGCGGTGCGCCCGGCGATCGGGAATCCCGAGCACGCCCTTCACGCCGCCGACGACGCCTCCGACACCGGCGCCGACCGCGCCGCCCACCACGCCGCCGACCGGTCCGGCCGCACGATTGCCCCGCCGCGCGCCTTCCTCGGCACCGCCAACGATGCCCTGCGCATGGGCGAGATGGGGTATCGCAAGCAGCGCAAGCGCCGACAGCGCGGCCAGCAGATGCAGCCTGAACAGCGACGGCCGGACGACGGCGAGAACAGCCGATTGCGGTACGGTGGTCTTCCTCATTCTCTGGCTCCCTGGAACATCGGAATGCCGCGTCAACGCCACAAGGAACCAAAAGTTGCGCCACGATCTGACGAAAGCATGGGGGGACCAATCTGCCGGCCATCGGCCCAGGATGAACAGCAAAGCCGCTGGAACCAAATTGCAGTTTCGTGCTTTACTACCGCTGGACGGTGGAGGGCGTGCACTTGAGGCCGCGTGCACTTGAGGCCAGGAGCCCGGAGACCATCAGTATGAGTACGCATCACAGGGTATCTCGTCACAGCATGTCCATTCTTCGCCACCTCCTCTCCATCACCATCGTCGGATCAGCGATCGCCGTCGCAAGCCCTGCGGCCAATGCCGCTGTGCAGATCACCATCAACAAGAGTAACCAGCAGATGACCGTCGCGGTCGACGGCGTCGAGCGCTACACATGGCCGGTCTCCAGCGGCGTCCCCGCCCACGAGACGCCGAACGGCACCTTCCGCGCCTTCCGCATGGAAGCGGACCACTTCTCCAAGGAGTGGGACGACGCGCCGATGCCGCATTCGATCTTCTTCACCAAGATGGGCCACGCCATTCACGGCACGGATTCGGTGCGCCGGCTCGGCTCGCCGGCATCGCATGGCTGCGTCCGACTGTCGCGCGACAACGCCTCGACGCTCTATGCGCTGGTCGAAAAGGAAGGGGTGCTCAACACCACCGTCACCCTGACCGGTTCGTCGGAGACCGCAATCGCTCGCGGCCGTAACGGCGAGAGCGGCACGGCTGTCGCAAGCTCGCGCCGCGCCGCGCCAGGCGAGCCGGTGCAGATCGCGCCACGCACCACCGCACGCAACACCGACGGTCTCGACAATGCGCCGGAGGTCTATGTCGACCAGTATGGCCGGCCGGTGACGGTCAGCCGTGGCTACGCCACCGATGCCTACGGCCGCCGCGTCTACCAGCCGCGCCAGCAGTATCAGCAGCAGTACCAGCGCGGCTATGAAGAGGCCGACGCCTACGGCCAGCAGTACTATGCCCGCCCGGCCCAGCCGCGCTCGCAGTTCTTCTACTACAACTACAACCAGTACTGATCGCCCGCCGCGCTGCGGCGCGGCCGGCGCCTCACCCGGATGATAACGGCAGGATGACACCTCATGGCGTCGTCCCGGCATGGCTGACCGGCGCTCTCTCATACCACCGGTCATATTGACGGCGGCGCCGGAAATGTGGCTTTGGGGAATGGCCGGAGACCCGAAGCCCGACCATGCTGTTCGTCACCAGAGAATTCTTCCTCGGTTTTCTCCCGATCGTCCTTGCGGCCTTCCATCTTTCGCTGGCCGCGGGATGGCGCCGGCTGCTGGTGCCGATCCTGCTGGTCGCCTCCGTGGTGTTCTACGCCTGGGGCAATCCGGCGGAGACGCCGATCCTCGTCGTCTCGATCCTGGTCAACTATCTCAGCGGCCGCGCGCTGGTCGACCTCGGCCTCAGCCCCGCCCGCCGCAAGGCGGTGTTCATCGCCGCACTGGTGTTCGACCTCGGCATGCTCGGGGTGTTCAAGTACACCAATTTCGTGCTCGACAACCTCAGCTGGCTGTTCGAGCTGCCGCCACGGCATATCGACATCGCCCTGCCGATCGGCATCTCCTTCTACACGTTCACCCAGATCGCCTTCCTCGCCGACATCTACGCCAACGGCCAGCGCCAGCGCGACATCGCCAGCTACGGCCTGTTCGTCACCTACTTCCCCCACCTCGTCGCCGGCCCGATCATTCACTGGCGCGAGGTGATGCCGCAGTTCCAGGCGCTGCGGCACAAGGACGGACTGGCGTTCGCCTCTTCCGCCTACGGCGCGTTCCTGATCGAAGGCACCTGCCTGTTCTCGATCGGCCTGATCAAGAAGCTGCTGGTCGCCGACCAGCTCAACGTCTTCGTCAATCTCGGCTACAAGACCATCGCGACCGCCCCGCTCGGCTTTGCCGACGCCTGGCTGCTCAGCATCGCCTACACTTTCCAGCTCTATTTCGACTTTTCCGGCTATGCCGACATGGCGGTCGGCCTGTCGCTGCTGTTCGGCGTGCGCATTCCCTACAACTTCAATTCGCCGTACATCGCGGTGTCGATCCAGGACTTCTGGCGGCGCTGGCACATGACGCTGTCGCGCTGGCTGCGCGACTATCTCTACATCCCGCTCGGCGGCAACCGCGGCGGCCCCGGCATGGTCTATCGCAACCTGTTCCTGACCTTCCTGCTCGGCGGTCTGTGGCACGGCGCCGACTGGACGTTCATCGCCTGGGGCGCGCTGCATGGCGCCGCCTGCTGCGTGCACCGCCTGTGGACCACCGCCGGCTACCGCCTGCCGCGGCTCCTCGCCCTCATCGTCACCTTTCTGTTCGTCAACATCACCTGGGTGTACTTCCGCGCCCCCGATCTCGCCACGGCCCATGCGGTGCTGAAGGCGATGGCGAGCCCGCAATGGGCGGCGCCCGCCGTGCTGTTCGCCACACCGCCGCTGCTCGCCGTCAGCGCCGCGCTGGTGTGGCTGTGCCCGAACAGCCAGGCGATCGCCTCGCTGGAATGGCGCGGCCGCGCCGCGCTGTCGGGCGCGCTCGCCGGCGCAGCCACGATCGTGGCAATGATCGCGACCAACACCTCGATCCCGTCCCCGTTCATCTACTATAATTTCTGACGTGAAGACGCTCGCCACATTCCTGCTGTTCGCGATCGGAGGCGCCGCGCTCGCCGCTCTGGCGAGCTTTGCCTCCTACGACGCGCTGACGGCGCACACCCGCAAGGTGCCGTTCTCCTATCCGCAGCTGCTGCTGGAGCGCGTACCCGGCCCGCGCATCGTCGTCGACGCCGGCTCCAGCTCGATGTTCGGCATCGAGCCGGCCCTGATCGAGGCGGCCTTCCGCACCCCGGTGATCGACGTCGCCGACAATGGCAGCATCCCGCTCGACATGAAGATCTACCGGATGCTGCGCTACGCCCGCGCAGGCGACATCCTGATCGTGCCGCTGGAGTGGGTGTACTACACCCGCGACATCGTCCCGCTCGACTTCATCGACAAGACGCCCAACGAATACGCCGCCTATTACGCCAGCCAGCCGGCGCTGCAGCGGCTGATGTTCGCCGTGCAGCACGTGTCGCTGCACAACCTGTCCGACGCCGCCCGCCTGTTCATGCGCGAGAACCTGCTGCGATCCAACTACCGCCAGATCCGCAACGAGCATGCGAAATGGCCGTACGGCGACCGCAAGGACGACCATCGCCGCCGTTCCTCGGTGGACAACATCTCCTGCGCCGACTACATCGCCGCCGCCGGCACCATGCCGCCGGTGGTGGAATGGGCCGCCGGAAAGCTCGCGGAACTGCAGGCGAGCCGCGGCGTGCGCGTCTACCTGACCTGGCCATCGGTGGCAGGCACGGACTGCTACAGCATGAACGACGGCAAGCTGCCGATCGCCGAGGAGGCGCGGGCGATCTTCAGCCGCCACGGCATCACGGTGGTCGGGGAGGTCGCCGATTCCTCGTTCACTCCCGAGCACATGCTCGACACCTATTATCATGTCGACAGCAACGCGGCCCGCCTGCGGACGGAGCGGCTGATCGGCCGCCTGCAGGACGCCGGCCTCAAGGCCGCGGAGGGGCCCTTTCGCCCGACCGCCACGCTCGCCGAAGAAGCCCTGCGCGCCCTTGAGGCGACCATGCAGCCGCAGGATGTCGTTTTCCCCTAAGCCGTTCCATGGCTTAGCATTTTCTGCGAGGGCGGATCGGTTCCCTGTCTATGCCGCCTCGGCACCAATTCACAGAAACTTTTTCGAATCGTGACGGGTTGATGAATCGGCCTCCGATAGCCATAAGCGCTTCTCCGGACGCCTGACGATGCCTTCCAGGATCCCTCGGTGCCCGGCCTCTCTCTCGGAATGACAGGTGCGCGCTTGGCCAATACCATCTTCAAACGGATCGCAGACGAACTCGGCATTCGCGAGCAGCAGGTGGAGGCCACCGTCGGCCTGCTCGACGGCGGCGCCACCGTTCCCTTCGTCGCCCGCTACCGCAAGGAGATCACCGGCGCGCTCGACGACGCCCAGTTGCGCACGCTGGAAGAGCGCCTCGGCTACCTGCGCGAGCTCGAGGACCGCCGTGCCGTGATCCTCAACTCGATCCGCGAGCAGGGCAAGCTCGACGCCGCCCTCGAAGCCCAGATCATGGCCGCCGACAGCAAGGGTCGCCTCGAGGATATCTACCTGCCCTTCAAGCCCAAGCGCCGCACCAAGGCCGAGATCGCCAAGGAAGCCGGCCTCGAGCCGCTCGCCGATCAGCTGCTCACCAAGCCGGAAATCAACCCGCAGGACGCCGCCGGCGCCTTCATCAACCCGGACAAGCAGGTCGCGGACGTCGCCGCGGCGCTCGATGGCGCCCGCGCCATCCTGGTGGAGCGCTTCGCCGAGGATGCCGACCTGATCGGCGCGCTGCGCGAGCAGATGTGGTCGAACGGCATCTTCACGTCCAAGCTGCGCGACGGCAAGAAGGAAGCCGGCGCCAAGTTCAGCGACTACTTCGAGTTCAGCGAGCCGCTGCACAAGCTGCCGTCGCACCGCATCCTGGCGCTGTTCCGCGGCGAGAAGGAAGAGATCCTCGACCTGCAGATCGATCCGGAAGCGCCGTCGCCGACGCCGACCACCGTGTCGTCCTATGAGCTGCGCATCGGCCAGCGCTTCGGCATCGCCGACCGTGGCCGCCCCGGCGACAAGTGGCTGAGCGAGACCGTGCGCTGGGCCTGGCGCACCAAGATCCAGATCCACCTCAACGTCGACCTGCGCATGCGGCTGTGGACAGCCGCCGAGCAGGAAGCCGTGCGGGTGTTCGCCTCCAATCTGCGCGACCTGCTGCTGGCCGCGCCCGCCGGCACCCGCGCCACCATGGGACTCGACCCGGGCTTCCGCACCGGCGTCAAGGTCGCCGTGGTCGATGCCACCGGCAAGGTGGTGGACACCACCGCGATCTTCCCGCACGAGCCGCAGCGCCGCTGGGACGAAGCGCTGGCGATTCTCGCCAACCTCTGCCGCAAGCACAAGGTCGAGCTGATCGCGATCGGCAACGGCACCGCGTCGCGCGAAACCGACAAGCTCGCCACCGAGCTCGTGCGCAACATGGCCGAGCTGAAGATGACCAAGATCGTCGTGTCGGAAGCCGGCGCGTCGGTCTACTCGGCCTCCGCCTTCGCCTCGCAGGAACTGCCCGATCTCGACGTCACGCTGCGCGGCGCGGTATCGATCGCCCGCCGCCTGCAGGACCCGCTCGCCGAGCTCGTCAAGATCGACCCGAAGTCGATCGGCGTCGGCCAGTACCAGCACGACTTGTCCGAGTCCAAGCTGTCGCGCTCGCTCGACGCCGTGGTCGAAGACTGCGTGAACGCCGTCGGCGTCGACGCCAACACCGCCTCGGCGCCGCTGCTGGCGCGGGTGTCGGGCATCGGCGCCGGCCTTGCCCAGAGCATCGTCGACCACCGCAACGCCAAGGGCCCGTTCGCCTCGCGCAAGGACCTCAAGGACGTGCCACGGCTCGGGCCGAAGGCGTTCGAGCAGTGCGCCGGCTTCCTGCGCATCCCCAACGGCGACGATCCGCTCGACGCCTCGGGCGTGCATCCGGAATCCTATCCGATCGTGCGACGCATCCTCGAGGCCACCAAGAGCGACATCAAGGCTGTCATCGGCAACGCCACCGTGCTGCGTACGCTGAAGCCCCAAAGCTTCGTCGACGAGACCTTCGGCCTGCCGACCGTCACCGACATCCTGCGCGAACTGGAGAAGCCGGGCCGCGACCCGCGCCCGGTGTTCAAGGCCGCGACCTTCGCCGACGGCGTCGAGACGCTGAACGACCTCAAGCCGGGCATGATCCTGGAAGGCTCGGTGACCAACGTCGCGGCCTTCGGTGCGTTCGTCGACATCGGCGTCCACCAGGACGGCCTCGTCCACATCTCGGCGATGTCGCGCACCTTCATCAAGGACCCGCGCGAGGTGGTGAAGCCCGGCGACATCGTCAAGGTCAAGGTGTTGGAGGTTGACGCACCGCGCAAGCGCATCTCGCTGACGCTGCGCCTCGACGACGAGCTCGGCGCCAAGAGCGAGCGTGGCGCTGCCCCGATGTCGCGCGGCCAGGCCAAGCACATGACCTCGCAGGCGCCGCGCAAGGGCGGCAAGCCGGACACCGGCGGGGCGCTGGCCGACGCGCTACGCGCTGCCATGAGCAAGTCCCAGCCGCCGCGCTGAGACCTGCTCCCTCCCGAACATCGAAAGCCCGGATGCCTCGCGCGTCCGGGCTTTTTTATGCCTTCGAGAGCCGCAAAATCTCTGGACCTCCTCATGGTGAGCAGCGCGGCAAAGCCGCGCGTCTCGAACCATGAGGCCATAGCAACGTACGGGCCTCATCCTTCGAGACGCCTGCTCCGCGGGCTCCTCAGGATGAGGAATTGAGCAACCAGCCGGCCATGCCGGTCAGCCGCCGGCCATCTCCCGCCGCCGCTCGCCGGCGTATTTCATCAGTGCGCCGAAACGGTAGAGGCCGTGCACGAACTTCGAATAGGGCATGGTAACGAAGAAGCTGAAGACGAAGCCGAGATGCAGCGCCAGCAGCGTGCCCATCGCCGGCGTCGCGCGCAGCACGAGCAGCAACAGCCCGGTGAGGCCGGTCAGGAACAGCATGGCGATAAAGCCGGTGTCCATGCCACGCCGGCTGGCGTCGACCATCGCCGGATCGCGCTTCTGTTTGGCACGACACAGCCCGATCGGGCCGATCACAAGGCCGATTCCGCCGAGCGTGCCCAGCACCACCGGAAGATCATAGACCGCATAGGGCGCGTGCCAGCCAAAGGCATAAGCATAGATGGTGGCGACGCTGGTGGAGGCGAAGCACAACCCGAAGCCATAGAATGTCAGGTGATGATAAAGCCGGCGATTGTCGGTCGGCTTGTCGTCGTCGTTCATGCAACCGACGCCGCCGCCGTCGAGGTAGCGCAGCTGCGCCGCATCCCTGACCGCCTGCCAGAATGCCGGCACGCTGCCGTCGCCATGCCCGGCGATATCCATCCAGAACCGCCGGACGCCCATCACCAGCGCTACGATGGCATAAGCGAACGCCGCACCGAATACCGCCACCATCGCCTCGTGGGGCATGATCCGGTAGAACGCGCCGGGACCGGCATGGCTGCCGAACATCACCCGCGGATCGTTGAACGCCATCATCGCCGCGAAGAAGGCGCCGATGCTCAGCGCCATCACGAGGCTGATGGTCAGGCCGTTGCGGCGGAACGCGCCGCCGAGGAAGGGCGGCCAGGCGTAAGCGGCATAGGAGTCATTGCGCACCGCAGCCAGCGTCTGCGGCACGTTGACCGCGAATTCGTGCGGCGGCGAGAACTGGCAGTCGTAGTAGCAGGCGCCGCAGCTGTGGCAGAGATTGGCGAGATAGTTGAGGTCGCCGGCCGCGAACTCGCGCCGCAGCTCCATGGCCGGGAATACGGCGCACAGCCCTTCGCAATAGCGGCAGGAGTTGCACACGGTCATCAGCCGTTCGGCTTCTGCCTGGTTCGCGGTGAGAAGGGAAGCGCCGTGATCCGGGCGAGAGGTGATGTCGAGCATGGTACGCCTCAGTTCCGAACCGTTTTTGCGGCGGTTTGGCCGGCGATCCGGCCGAACACGCTACCGATGGTCATGCCGATCCCCGCGGCATAGCCGCGGCCGAGCACATTGCCGGCCATGATCTCGCCGGCGGCGAACATGTTGGCGGCAGGCTTGCCGTCCTGCATCAGCATGCGCGCCTCGCGGTTCACGCGGGTGCCGAGATAGGTGAACGTGATGCCAGGGCGCACCGGATAGGCATAGAACGGTGCGGTATCGACCGGCCGCGCCCAATGCGACTTGGGCGGCGACAGCCCTTCGGTGCGGCAGTCGTCGAGCACGGTTTGGTCGAAGGTGCCGGGCACCACCGCCGCGTTGAAGGCATTGATCGTCGCGTCCATCCGCCGCGGATCGAGGCCGAACTTTCCGGCCAGCTCGGCAATGGTCGGCGCGCTGATCGGTGGATAGAGCGAGGGCATGAACGAGGTCAGCGATTTGGCGTCGAACACGATGTAGGCGATCTGGTCGGGCTGGCCGGCGACGAGGCGTCCCCAGATCGCATAGCGCTTGGGCCAGAAATCCTCGCCCTCGTCGTAGAAGCGCTCGGCGACATTATTGAGCACGACGCCGAACACCACGCAGTCGAGCCGGGTGATGATGCCGCCGTCGAAGCGCGGCGCGCGCGCATCGATCGCCACCGCATGACACTGGGTGGGATCGCCGACCGCCTGCACGCCATTGTCGAGCAGCATGCGCAGCACGGTGCCACGATTATAAGGCGTGCCACGGATCAGGAAATTATCGGCGACGTCGCCCCAGTACTGCTTGAGCATGGCGATGTTGGCCTCGAAGCCGCCGGCAGCTGCGACCAGCGCGCCAGCACGCACCGTCTCGACGCGGCCGTTCACGCGCACCTCGGCGGACAGGAACATGCCGCCCTCGATCGCGAGGTCGACGACCTCCGCGTCATAGGCGACCTCGACGCCGAGCTCTTCGGCCGTGCGGTACAGCGCGTTCAGCATCGAGCGGCCGCCACCAAGGAAGAACGAGTTGGTGCGGCCGAGGCTGAGGGTACCGCCGAGCGAGGGCTGGAAGCGCACGCCCTGCTGTTCGATCCAGCCGAGCATGTCCTTGGACTGGGCGATCATGAATCGCGCCAGGTCCTCGTCGGTGTGCCCCTGCGTGACACGCTTGAGGTCGTCCCAGAACTCGTCCTCGGTATAGGGACCGGTGAGATGCTGCGTAGCGCTGTCGTGGGCGCAGCGCATGTTGCGGGTGTGGCGGGTGTTGCCGCCGCGGTAGAACTTCGGCGCCGCCTCCAGCACCAGCACGGAGGCACCCAGCCGGCGCGCGCTGATCGCCGCGCACAGCGCCGCGTTGCCGCCGCCGATCACCAGCACGTCGAAGCGGCGCGAGAAATCCGGCATCGCTGCCGCGGCCGCGCTTGCGCCCGCCAAAGCCGCCGCCGCTTTCATCGCTCCCTCCGTCGCGCGGTGCGCGCGGCCTGCTCCGCCGGCGCCGCGAACGGCGGCCAGGCGCCGCCAAGGGCGCGGGTCAGCTTCGCCGCGGCCGTGCCTGCCGCCTGCCGCATGGCCTCGATCTCGTCCTCGCCGAAGCGCTCGCGCGGCCCGGACAGCGACAGCGCGCCGATCAGTCGGCCATCCGGGCCGAACACCGGCGCCGCGACCGCGGCGCAGCTGGGATCGCGTTCGCCGAGCGACAGCGCCCAGCCGTCGCTGCGAATGGTGTCGTAGCGCGCACCGCGCTCGCCACCAAAGGCCAGGATCACCTGCCCTGCGGCGCCAGCGTGCAGCGGATAGAGCGAGCCGGCCTCGATGCGGTCGAGGGTCGAATGAGTGGAATTGACGCGAAGCAGACACAGACGGCTGCTCTGGTCCTGGCGAACATGGAAGGACGGGCTCTCCGTGCCCTGCGCCACCAGTTGCTGCAGCACCGGCATGATATGGTGATGCAGCGTGTTCTTGCGCTCGAACGCGGCGCCGAGGCGGAATGCGGCGGGGCCGAGGTCGTAGTGGCCATCGCCGAGCCGGGTGACATAGCCCTTGTCTTCCAGCGTCACCAGCAGGCGCAGGATCGTGCTCTTGTAGAAGCCGGTGTCGCGCGACAGATCCGCAAGACTGATCGGTGCGGCTGCGGCTTCCACCGCCGCGACGATCGACAATGCGCGCTCGACCGCGGCGACACCGCCGCCGTCCTTCTCCCTGTCGGGGGCCTTATCTTTGCCCGATTGCTTGCTCGATTCCTTGCCCGATCCCGCTGCAGGGCTCACGCCGAAGTTCCTCCGTTGTCGTCGGCGACCTCATCCCGCTGCGCCGCGATCACCCGCGCCACCACCGGCCAGTACAGGTCGCCAAAGCCACTCTCGGCCGCACGCGCCAGCAGGCCATCGGCGGTCTCGGCGCCTGCGAGCGTGAGGCCGACCGATCTGGCGAGGTCCAGCGCGTAGCCGAGATCCTTGCGCGCATACTGCGTCGAGAACGCCCGCTCGGGGAAGGTGTCGACCAGCATCGCCTTCATGCCGTGGTTGCGCAGCGCGAAGCTGTCGGCCGACCCCTTGGTCAACGTCTCGAACAGCACCTTGCCGTCGAGGCCGGCGCGCCGCGCCGTGGCCAGTGCCTCGCCGAGCGCCACCACCGTCTCGACCAGCACCATGTTGTTCAGGATCTTGACAATCTGCCCGGCACCGACAGGACCGCAATGAGTGATGTCGGTGGCGAGCGTCGCCAGCATCGGCCGGATCGCCTCATAGGTCGGTTCATCCGCGCCGACCATGATGCTGAGCGTGCCGTCTTCCGCCGCCTGGCGGGTGCGTGCGATCGGGGCGTCGGCATAGCGCGCGCCCTTGGCGGCGAAGCGCCCGGCGAGATCGCGCGTCAGATCGACCGGCGAGGTGCCGAGATCGACGATCGTGTGGCGGGCCTGCGCATGCGCCAGCAGGCCACCCTCGCCGCCGCACACCGCCTCGACATGGGCGCCGCTCGGCAGCGCCAGGAAGACCGTGTCGCACACCGACATGAGGTCGGCGAGGCTTGCCGCGCGCTCGACGCCGACCATCGCGAGGCGCTGCAGCGGCGCGGCGTCGCGATCGAAGGCCGTCACCCGGACGTTGCCCTTGCGGGCAAGGTTGCGGCACATCGGCTCACCCATGACGCCGAGCCCGACGAAGCCGACGCGGCGCAGGACAGGTGCTGATATCATGCGGCACCTGTAGCGTCGGCGAGGCCGAAGTAGATGCTCTTGCTCTGCTGGTACAGACGCATGCCCTGAATTCCCTTCTCGCGGCCGAGGCCGCTGTGCTTGAAGCCGCCGAATGGCGCCGCGATGCTGAGCTGCTTGTAGGTGTTGATCCAGACCGTGCCGGCCTGGACCGCGCGCGCCACCCGCCACGCCTTGCGGTAATCGCCCGTCCAGACGCCGCAGGCAAGCCCGTAGACACTGTCGTTGGCCTGCGCGATCACGTCGTCCTCGTCGTCGAACGGCAGCACGCACAAGACCGGGCCGAAGATCTCCTGCCGGCACACGGTCGCGGCATTGTTAAGACCCGCAATGATGGTCGGCAGATAGAACGCCCCCGCCGTGAGCGCGTCGTCGTCTGGACGGCGGCCGCCGCTGACAATGGCGCCGCCCTCATCGCGCGCCGACTGCACGAAGCGCTCGACCCTCTCGCGATGCGGGAACGAGGCCAACGGCCCCATGGTGGTGCCGGCCTGCGCCGGCAGGCCGACACGCAAGGCTTCCGTCCGCGCGCGCAGCTTGTCGAGGAAGGGATCATAAATTGCGCGCTGCACGAATAGCCGAGAGCCGGCGACGCAGGACTGCCCGGAGCCCTCGAAGATGCCGCCGGCGACACCGTCGACCGCGGCATCGAGGCCCGCATCGGCGAACACGATGTTCGGCGACTTGCCGCCGAGTTCCAGCGCCGACGGGATCAGCCGGTCGGCGCACAGCCGCGCGATCGCCCGTCCCGTTTCGGTGCCGCCGGTGAACGACACCATGCCGACGGACGGATGCGTCACCAGCGCGGCCCCGGTGTCCGCGCCGGTGCCGGTCAGAACGTTGAGCAGCCCCGGCGGCAGCCCGGCCGCAACAGCGATGGCGGCGATATCGAGGGCTGCGGTCGGCGTCACTTCGGACGGCTTGAGGACCACCGCGTTGCCGGCGGCGAGCGCCGGCGCCACCTTCTGCGCCTCCATGGTGAGCGGCGAGTTCCAGGGGGTGATCGCGGCGACCACGCCGATCGGCTCATGCACCGTCATCGACAGATAGTCGCCGCGCGGCGGCGTCAGCTCCGATTCCGTGGTCTCGCACACCGCCGCATAGTAGCGATAGGTGGCGATCGCGCTCGCCACCTGCGCCCGGCACTCGGCGATGACCTTGCCGTTCTCCTGCATCTGGATCGCCGCAAGGTCCTCGGCACATGCCGCCATGCCATCGGCAATGCGCGAGAGAATTCGCGCCCGCTCGTGCGGTCGCATGGTGCGCCACGCCGTCTGCCCGGCTGCCTCCGCGGCTATGCGCACCGCCGCATCGACATCGGCGGCGTTTGCGGAGGTGAATTCGCCGTTGCGCCGCCCCGTGGCAGGATCGATCGAGGCGAACAGCGGACCGGTGCCTGCGACGGGCCGGCCGCCGACGAAGTTTGGACGCGGATTCATGACAGCTCCAGACAGAAGACGTGCGACGTTGTGGCCGCTCAGCGCTTGACCAGCGGACACTCGCTCTCGCTCAGCGGGCGGAACGCCTGCTCGCCGGGAACGGAGGTGAGGATCTTGTAGTAGTCGTACTTGTACTGCAACTCCTGCGGCTTCTTGACCTGCACGAGGTACATGCGATGCAGCACGCGGCCGTCGGCACGGATGTCGACGTCCTTGTTGTACATGTCGTTGACCTTCATCTCGTGCATCTTGGCGGCGACCGCCGCGGTGTCCGTGGTGCCGGCGGCTTTCACCGCGGCGAGATAGTGATGTACGCCGCTGTAGACGCCGGCCTGCACCATGCTCGGCACCCGGCCGTCCATCTTCGCGAAGTAGCGCTTGCTCCAGGCCCGTGTCTCGTCGTCGAGATCCCAGTAGAACGAGGACGCGATCTGCAGCCCCTGCGTCGCCTTGAGGCCGAGGGCATTGACGTCGGTGATGAACACCAGAAGCCCGGCGAGACTCTGGCCGCTTTCGACGATGCCGAACTCGCTCGCCTGCTTGATCGCGGTCTGCACGTCGGCGCCGGAGGTGGCGAGGCCGACGACCTTGGCCTTGGAGCTCTGCGCCTGCAGCAGGAACGAGGCGAAGTCCGCGGTGCCGAGCGGATGCGCCGCCGAGCCCAGCACCTTGCCGCCCGCCGCATCGATGAAGCGCGTGGCGTCGCGCTGCAGCGCATGGCCGAAGGCGTAATCCGCCGTGATGAAGTACCAGCTGTTGCCGCCGGCCCTGGTCACCGCCTCGCTGGTCATCTTCGACAGCGCGTAGGTATCGTAGGTGAAGTGGAAACTGACCGGCGAGCAGGCCTTTCCGGTGAAATCCGACGAGCCCGGGCCGCTGACGATGAAGATCTTGTTGCGCTGCCTGGCGACCTCGAGGATGGCGAAGCCGGCGGACGACGCCGCACCGTCAGCGATGACGTCGACGCCCTCGTTCTCGATCCACTTGCGCGCCGTCGCCGCGGCGATGTCGGGCTTGTTCTGGTGATCGGCGCTGATGATCTCGATCTTCTTGCCGAGAATCTCGTTGCCGAAATCCTCCGCTGCGAGTTTGGCGGCGGCGACCGAGCCGCGACCGCCATTGTCCGCGAATACGCCGGACTGATCGTTCAGCACGCCGATCTTGATGGTGTCGCCGGCGGCGGAGGCTGCACTCGCCCAGCCGCAGGCGGCGACGAGCGCCGCCGTGGCGGCCCACTGCCGCATGGTCCTGGTGTCAGTCACTTGGATGTCCCTCTGTGTTGTCAGGCTGTTTGTCGTTGGGCGATCTCCGCCAGCACCGGCGCGATATAGCGGCGGAACTGGGCGGGGTTCTCGCTCATGGGGAAGTGCCCGAGCTTCTCCATGATGGTCACCTGCGCGCCGGGGATGCTCGCCGCGGTGCGCAGCGTATCCTCGGGCGAGCAGGAGAAATCGTACTCGCCGGTCAGCAGATAGAGCGGACAGCGCGCGGGATCGATGCCACTGAGGCGGCCGCGCAGGTCGCCGTCGACCCGGTAGAAATAGAGGTCGCCCTTGAACACGCCGGGGCCGCCCTGCTTGTAGGCCCACAGCGTCTCGCGGCGCGTCGCCTCCGGGCTCTGCGGCGCGACGAGACCGGACACCAGCGCGGCGCAGACCTCGCCGCCATGAACATCCGGCCGGTTCAGCCAGTCGGTGTCGTACCAGGGCTGCTGGAAGTCAGCGGCCTCCAGCCCGATCAGCGCGCGGAATTCGTCACCATGATCGTTGGCGAGGTTGAGCACGATGCGCCCGCCGATCGAGCAGCCCATCACCACAGGCCTGTCCAGCCCGAGCGCACGGCAGAACGCACGAACGGTCCGTGTGTAGCTCGCGGTGGTCAGGCGGTACTCGTCGCCTGCGAACGCTTCCGGCGGATTGGACTTGCCATGCCAGGGCAGATCGAAAGCGATGATGCGATAGGTCTGGACGAACTCCGGATCGGTCAGCAAGTGCCGCCATTGCCGGCCGTCGGAGCCTGCGGTGTGCAGGCAGACCAGCGGGATGCCGCTGCCGCTCTCCTCAAAATAGATGCGATGGTCGACACCGTCGATGTCGACATGCACATAGCGGCCGACGATCGGCTCGATGATCGCGGTCATGCGGCCCTTCCCGGCATCTGCGCACGCGGCAGCGCCAGCAGATCCTTGAAATACTGCAGGTGACAGAGGAACGGGTGCAGATCGCCGGACAGCGTCGCCTCGCCGCGCTTGGTCAGCGCCAGCAGATCGTGCCAGCCCGCTTTCGGCTCGGTCTCCCAGTAGGCCCGCCACGCGCCTGCCGTCGCGGTGTAGCCGAAACGCCATGACGGCATCGGCCGCGAAGGCACCGTCATCTCCACGATGCGACCGCGACGAATGGCAGCCAGGAACGGCTGCTCGACAGGCCCGAGCCAGCAGTCGACATCGAGCAGTTGCGCCCGCGCGATCAGGCGCGGCGCCGCCTCCAGCAGCGCGGGCAGCGTCGCGAACGTGCGCGCCACCACGGCATCCACCGCCTGCACATTTCCTTGCATCGCCGTCGCCCTCGTCGCACATCGTTCTGCTTGACAGAACGATCGTTCTTTTTCTATTTCTACGACGTTGCCCTGCCCCGCGCAAGCCCCGCGGAGGCGGCCTCCTGCGCGGCTAAGATCACGGCCGCATCCCGCGCTTGCCTTCTAAAACGCGGACTAATATAGTCCGCGTTATGGCGCACATCGGATCGAGCGTTGAATATGGCTTGCACTGCCTGCTGTGGCTGGTGGAACCGCCGGAGACACCACCCAGCAGCCGCGATCTCGCGGAATTCCAGGGCGTGTCACCGTCATTCATGGCGAAGATCATGCCCAAGCTGGAGAAGGCCGGCTTCGTCACTGCATCCGAAGGCATCCGCGGCGGCTATCGCCTCGCGCGATCGCCCGACAAGATCACGGTGCTCGACATCGTCGACGCACTGGAAGGACGCAAGCCGCTGTTCGACTGCCAGGAGATCCGCGGCCGCTGTGCGCTCTATGGCGGCAAGCCGCCGGCGCGCCAGCTCAACGGCGTGTGCAGCATCCATGCCGTGATGCTGCGCGCCGAGCAGAGTATGCGCGCCGAACTCGCCGGCACCACACTCGCCGATCTTGCGGGCGTGGTCGGGCGCAAGCTGCCGGCGGGCTTCGCCGCGCAGGTCCAGACCTGGTTCAGCGACCGGGCCGCCGCGCGCATCGAGGCGCGCGACGCGCCGGACACACCAGCACGCAAGCGCCGCCGACGCTAAGCCGGCGCCGCACCGCCAATCCACCGGCAACGATGCCGCGCATCTGGCGACGAAATCCCTCATCAACCAAGGCACAGACATGTCCCATCGCATCTTCCTCGCCGGCGCCGCCGGCGTCATCGGCCGCCGCCTGACCCCGCTGCTGCGCAGCGCCGGCCACACCGTGATCGGCACCACGCGCACGGCGCAAGGCGCCGACACGTTGCGCGCACTTGGCGCTGAGGCCGCTGTCGTCGACGTATTCGACGCCGACGCGCTGACCGGCGCCGCCGTCGCGGCAAAGCCCGACATCGTGATGCACCAGCTCACGGATCTCGCCATGCTGCACGATCCGGCAACGCGCGACGAAGCCGTGGCGCGCAACGCCCGCATCCGTCGCGAGGGCACGCGCAATCTCGTGCAGGCCGCGCACGCCGCCGGCGCGCGGCGGCTGGTGGCGCAGAGCATCGCCTGGATCTATGCGCCGGGCGCCCTGCCCCACACCGAGCAGGATCCGCTCGACACCAGTGGCAGCGGACCGACGGGCGGCGCGGTCGCCGCGCTGGAGCAGCAGATCCTCGACGCTGCGCCGATCGAGGGCGTCGTGCTGCGCTACGGCCTGTTCTATGGTCCCGGCAGCAACGACGCGCCGGTTCATCCGGTGGCCGTGCATGTCGACGCCGCGGCCCATGCGGCTCTGCTCGCTCTCGACCATGGCCATGGCATCTACAACATCGCCGACGCCAACGATCAGGTCACCAGCGACAAGGCCCGCGCTGAGCTCGGCTGGCGCGCGGATTTTCGCCTGCCGTCCTGATGGGGATCCCGCCGGTGGCTGCGATCACAGATCGCAACCACCGGCTTCATGGCCACCGCGCGATTTTGATTGCGGACAGGTGCCATGCCCGGCCTACAATGCGACATCGTTCCGATGCCGCATTGACTGTCGTGTGCCCATGACCGCAAATCCGCAAGCATCCGCCATCCCGCCGCGCGCCGGCGGCCGCCACCGCGTCGTCATCGTCGGCGCCGGCTTCGGCGGCCTCGAACTGGTGCACCGCCTGCGCGGCGTGCCCGTCGACATCACCCTGATCGACCGCCGCAACCATCATCTGTTCCAGCCGCTGCTGTACCAGGTCGCGACCGCTTCGCTTGCGACCTCCGAGATCGCCTGGCCGATCCGCTTCCTCTTACGCGGCCGCCCCGAGGTGACAACGCTGCTCGGCACCGTCACCGGGATCGACAGCGCCGCACGCGCCGTGCAGCTCGACGACGGCAGCACACTCCCCTACGACACGCTGGTGCTCGCCACCGGCGCGCGGCATGCCTATTTCGGCCACGACGAGTGGGAGCCGTTCGCCCCCGGCCTCAAGACGCTGGAAGACGCCACCACCGTCCGCCGCCGCATCCTGATGGCGTTCGAGCGCGCCGAGCGCGAGAGCGATCCGGCGCGGCGCGCCGCCCATCTCACCTTTGTCATCGTCGGCGCCGGCCCGACCGGCGTCGAGCTCGCCGGCACCATCGCCGAACTGGCGCGCGTCACCATGCCGCCGGACTTCCGCAACATCGACACCCGCAAGACCCGCGTGCTGCTGATCGAAGCCGGGCCACGCGTGCTCGCCGGATTTCCCGAGGATCTCTCGGCTTACGCCCAGCGCTCGCTGGAGAGCCTCGGCGTCGAGGTCGTGCTGGGGCAGCCGGTGTCGGAATGCTCCAGCGAAGGCGTCGTCTATGGCGGCCACAAGCTCGCCGCCAGCACCATCATCTGGGCGGCGGGCGTGCGCGCTTCGCCGGCGGCGGAGTGGCTCGGCGCCCCGGCGGACCGCGCCGGCCGCCTGCAAGTCCGCCCCGATCTCACCGTGCCCGATCATCCCGAGATCTTCGCGGTCGGCGACACCGTCACCATCGATGGCCCGGACGACCGGCCCGTGCCGGGCATCGCGCCGGCGGCGAAGCAGCAGGGCGGCCATGTCGCGCGCACCATCGCGGCACGGCTGCGCGGCGACACGACGACGACGCCCTTCCACTACAAGCACGCCGGCAGTCTCGCCCAGATTGGCAAGAGTCTCGCGGTGATCGACTTTGGCCGCATCAAGCTGCGCGGCGCCATCGCGTGGTGGATCTGGGGCCTCGCCCACATCTACTTCCTGATCGGCGTGCGCAACCGCCTCGCCGTCGCCATGAACTGGCTGTGGATCCACACCCGCGACCAGCGCGGCGCGCGGCTGATCACACAAGGGCGCGACACGACCAAGCCGGGCTGAGCGGCGCCTCGTGCCTATCATCGCTATCGTCCGGAAGCGACCATCGTCTCTCCTCATTCTGAGGAGCCCGCGCAGCGGGCGTCTCGAAGGATGAGGCCCCGAGGAAGCGCCCCTCACACTGCGACCGCTCCCCTTGCTGCGTCATGCCCGGGCTCGTCCCGGCCATGACGGCTGAGAGTCAGTGGCCTCATGATTCGAGACGCGGCCCGCGGCCGCTCCTCACCATGAGGAGAGGCACCGCGCGACGAGGGACGGCCTCTCCCCGTCATCCTGAGGTGCGAGCGGAGCGAGCCTCGAAGGATGGACGGCCGCTGAGCAACGGTTCGGGCCGTCGCCCTTCGAGGGCCATGCTTTGCATGGCCACCTCAGGGTGACGGATCACGTCGCCGCACTCCATGTCACGAATGCTGTTCTGAGCGACACGTGACACCTGGTCGTCCTGATCGCCCGGCCTTCACCACGTATCCACACACGGTCGCTTTCGCCCGTCACGGTGCGGCTGGCGCGGGGCCGAACGAAGGCCGCGGATGACCCAGGCGCGGGTGTCGATGGGATCGATCACCTGGTCGATCTCGAGCACCGAGGCGATGTTGATCGCCTTGCCGTTCTCGTAGAACTTCGCGACCATGTCGCGGAAGAACTTGTCACGCGCCACTGGATCGGCGATCGCCTCCATCTCCTTGCGGAAGCCGAGCCGCACGGCCCCCTCGAAGCCCATGCCGCCGAACTCGCCGGTCGGCCAGGAGATGGTGAAGGTCTGCGCGTGGAAGCCGCCGCCAGCCATCGCCTGCGCGCCAAGGCCGTAGCCCTTGCGCAGCACCACGGTGAAGTATGGCACGGTGATGCTCGCCGCGGTGACGAACATGCGCGACACATGCCGCACCAGCGCGGTCTTCTCCGCCTCCGGCCCGACCATGAAGCCGGGCGTGTCGCACAGCGACAGCAGCGGAATGTCGAAGGCATCGCACAGCTGCACGAAGCGCGCCGCCTTGTCGCCGGCGTCGGCGTCGATCGCACCGCCAAGATGTTTTGGATTGTTGGCGATGAGGCCGAACGGCTGGCCCTCGATGCGGATGAACGCAGTGAGGATGCCGACGCCGAACTCCGGCCGCAGCTCCAGCACCGAGCCATGGTCGGCCACCGTATCAATGACCGTGCGGATGTCGTAGACCCGCAGCCGGTTCTCCGGAATCGCACGGCGCAGCAGGCGCTGGTCCGGCGCGGTCCACTCCGCAATCGGGCCCTGGAAATACGACAGGTACTTCTTCGCCGCTTCGATCGCCTCGCTTTCGTCCTCGACCAGGACGTCGACGACACCGTTCGGCACCTGGAACGACATCGGCCCGACCTCCTCGGGCCGGTAAACGCCGAGACCACCGCCCTCGATCATCGCCGGACCGCCCATGCCGAGCGTGGTATCCTTCGTGGCGATGATGACGTCGCAGCAGCCGAGCAGCGCCGCATTGCCGGCGAAGCAGCGGCCCGACACGACGCCGACCAGCGGCACGAGGCCGCTCAGCTTGGCGAACTGGCCGAAGGTCGGCACGTCGAGACCGGTAACGCCGAGCCGCTCGGTGTCGCCGGGCCGGCCGCCGCCACCCTCGGCGAGCAACACGACCGGCGTGCGCAGCTCCTCGGCGAGCTTGAACATGCGGTCCTGCTTCTTGTGGTTGCGCTGGCCCTGCGTGCCGGCGAGCACGGTATAGTCGTAGGCCACCACCATGCAGCGCGCGCGGTCGGCGTCGAAGTGCCGGCCGTTGACGGTCGCGAGCCCCGATACGACGCCGTCCGCCGGCGTATTGCGGATGAGGTCGTCATGGGTGCGGCGGGCACGTTGCGCGGCGAGCGCCAGCGAGCCGTACTCGATGAAGCTGCCGTCGTCGACCAGCGCGTCGATGTTCTCGCGCGTGGTGCGCTGGTTGGTCTTGCGGCGGCGCGCCACCGCATCGGGGCGGTTCTCGTCGAGCGTGAACGCCTGCCGGGCGATCATCTCGGCAAGATCGGGCCGGATGGCATCGAGATCGGCGACATGGTCGTCCGCCTCCACCGCGCCGTCGATCTCGGCGGGCTCGATGAAGACAATGGCGTCGTCCTTGGCGAGGGTATCGCCGACCTTGGCCGCAACGAGCCGCACCACACCGCCCTGCGTCGCCGCGACGAGGTGCTCCATCTTCATGGCTTCGAGCACCGCGATCTGCTGGCCCGGCCGCACGGTGTCGCCATCGGCGACGGCGATCGCGACGACCGTGCCCTGCAGCGGCGCGGGAACGCCGACCGTACCCGCAGGCGCGGTCGCCCGCGACGCCGTGGCTGCGGCGTCCGCCACGCCGCCGGCGCCTGCAAAGAAGCGATGCGGATGCGCCGCTGCGGCCGCCTCCGCCAGCTCCGCCGCGTGGGTCTCGACGAAGCGGGTGTTGACGCGGTTGGCGACGAACGCCTTGTTGGCGAGCAGCGCCTGGAGGAACGGCAGGTTGGTGGCGACGCCCTCGATCCGCGCTTCGCAGGCGGCGCGGTAGGACTTGCCTGCCGCGGCGGCGAAGTCGGAGCCGGCCGAATGCACGATCAGCTTGGCGAGCAGCGAGTCGAACGACGTGCCGGTGCGATAGCCGGTGTAACCGAAGCTGTCGACGCGCACGCCCGGGCCGGACGGCATATCGAACGCGGTCAGTGTGCCGCTCGCCGGCTGGGTGTTGCCGTCGCGGTCCATGGTCTCCATGTTGACCCGCAGCTGGATGGCATAGCCGCGCGGCGGCGCGATCGCCCCTTGGCTGAGCCCGAGCGCGGCGAGCGTCGCGCCGCCGGCGATGCGCAGCTGGGTCGCGACGAGATCGACGCCGGTCACCTCCTCCGTAACAGTGTGCTCGACCTGCAGGCGCGGATTGGCCTCGATGAAGGCGAAGAACGCGCCCTCCTCGGGATCGCCGGCATCGACCAGGAACTCGAAGGTGCCGAGATTGTCATAGGACGCGGCTGTGGCGAGCTTGAGCGCCGCGCCGGTGATGCGCTCGCGCTGCGCCGGCGACAGCGACGGGCTCGGCGCGATCTCGATCAGCTTCTGGTTGCGGCGCTGGATGGTGCATTCGCGCTCCCACAGATGGCACACCGCGCCACCGCAGTCGCCGACCACCTGCACTTCGATATGGCGGGCATCCTCGACCAGACGCTCGACATAGACGGCGTCATCGCCGAAGGCAGCTTTGGCCTCGGAGCGGCAGCGCGCATAGGCCTCCGCGACATCGGCAGCCTGACGCACGGCACGCATGCCGCGGCCCCCGCCGCCGGACACCGCCTTGATCATCATGGCGCCGCCGCCAAGACTGTCGAAGAACGCCACCGCTTCGTCGAGCGTCGTCGGCCCGGTCGTGCCCTCGATCACCGGCACGCCGGTCTTCATCGCGAGCTTGCGCGCCGCGACCTTGTCGCCGAACAGCTCCAGCGCCGCCGGTGACGGTCCGACGAAGGTGATGCCGGCCTCAGCGGCGCGCCGCGCGAAGGTGGCATTCTCGCTGAGGAAACCGTAGCCGGGATGGATCGCATCGCAGCCGCTGTCGCGGGCGATGGCGATCATGCGGTCGATGTCGAGATAGGCCGCGGCACCTGCGCGCCCCAGTGGCTGCGCCTCGTCGGCCTTGCGGACATGCAGCGACAACGCGTCGTCGGCGGAATAGACCGCGACCGTGGCGATGCCGAGATCCGCCGCCGCGCGGGCGATCCGGATGGCGATCTCACCGCGGTTGGCGATAAGGAGCTTTTTGAACACACGTTCACCCATGGAGCAACTGACCCAGTTCCTGCTTCTTGACCTTGCCCGTCGCCGTCATCGGCAGGGACTCGACGATGCGCACTTCCGGCACCTTGAACGCCGCCATGCGTTCACGGCACCAGCCCTCGATCGCTTTCGCAGTCGTCCCAGCGCCTGTCTCCGCATTGATCAGCACGAACGCCACCGGCACCTGGCCGCGCTCCTCGTCGGGACGCGGCACCACACCGGCCGCAGCCACCGCCGGATGCTGTCCCAGCAGCGCCTCGACCTCGCCGGGGAACACGCTCATGCCCTTGACCTTGATCATCTCCTTGCGGCGGCCGAGGTAGTGCAGATAGCCGTCCTCGTCGATCAGGCCAATGTCGCCGGAGTGCAGCCAGCCGTTGCGCAGGGTGTCGGCGGTCGCTTCCGGCTTGTTCCAGTAGCCCTTCAGCAGCGACGGCGTGCGGCAGCAGATCTCCCCCTCCGATCCCAGCGGCAGGATGGCGCCGGTGTCGAAATCGCAGATCTTGAACTCGGTGCCCGGCACCGGCAGGCCGACGAAGGTCGGCCGCGACTTCAGGTCGAAGTCGTCGTCCTGCATTCCGGTGGTGAAGCTGTCGGAGGTGTGGGTCTCGGTCATGCCCCAGGCCGACTCGGCGAGGATGGTGCCGACCTTCTCCTGCCAACGGCGGCGATAGTCCATGTTGAGCTTCTTGACGAACGACACCACCCGCACATTGGTCAGTGAACTGAAATCGAACTCGCCGAAGCGGGGATGGTCCATCAACTCCAGCGCGCCGTCGACCGGCATCGCCGTGCTCGTCACCTTGTAGCGGTCGATCGCCGTCATGACAGCGACCGGATCCCAGCGCGTCAGCAGTACCAGCGTGGTGCCGCTGAACACCGGGAAGATGAGACACATGTTCTCGCCCGCAATCCAGAACTCGGGGAAGAAGCTCAGCGCGATCGAGGTGTCCGGCGGCGGCGCCAGCGAGGTGTTGGCCGCGACCGTATAGAGCATGTCGCGCTGGGTGTGGATGCAGCCCTTGGGCATGCCCGTGGTGCCGCCGGTGTAGTTGAGCGCGGCGACGTCATCGAGCGAGGCGCCCTCCGGGAACGATGGCGCCGCGATGGTCGCGAGCACCGGCATCATGTCGACGGCATCCGGACAGGCGATCTTCGCCGCCAGTGCCGCGGACGGTGCGGGGATCTCCGGCTTGCCCGGCATCACGTCGGCGAAGCTCGTGACAATGAGGCGGCGCAGTTGCGTGTCCGGCAGCACCTCGCGCACCACCGGCATCAGCTGATCGAGCGCGACGATGGTCTCCGAGCCGCAGTCCTTGACCTGGTAGCCGAGCTCGAATGCCTTGGACAGCGGGCTGACCGGGCAATGCACCGCGCCGAGCTTGAGGATGCCGAAGAACGCGATGTGAAACTGGGGACAGTTCGGCATGAACACCGAGACGCGGTCGCCCTTGCGCACGCCCTGCTGCGCCAACAGTGTGGCGAACAGGTCGCTCTGGCGGTCGAGCTCGGCATAGGTCATGACCGCGCCGTAGAAAATCACCGCCGGCTTGGTCGGGCGCAACCGCGCCCAGGCCCGCAAATACTCGGTCAGCGGCTTCTCGCCATGGGGATAGCTGATCTCGCGGGCGAGCTCCTTCGGCCACGCCTTGGCATAGAGGGTGCGCAGGTTGGCCAGGTACGTTTCTTCTTCAATCGGTTGTGGCTGGGACATGCTCGACCCTGTCAGGCTGGAGACAACGACAATGGCGGAATGACTTCGGTGTGATGGCAGGCGACGAGCTGGTCCGCCTCGAGCGCCCGCGCCGTAGGCGCCTCGGTGGTGCAGATATCGGTGGCGTAGGGGCAGCGCGGATTGAACTTGCAACCCGGCGGCGGCGCCATCGCGCTGCCGATATCGCCACGGATCACGCCGGCCGGCGGGCGATGGTCGGGGTCCGGCCGCGGCACGGAGGCGAGCAGCGCACGGGTATAGGGATGATGAGGTCGCGCGAACACCGTGGCGGTCGGCCCGCGCTCGGCCATGCTGCCGAGATACATCACGCCGACATGGGACGAGAAATGCTCGACCAGCGCGAGATCGTGGGCGACAACGAGATAGGTCAGGCCGAACTCCTCCTGGATGTCGGCGAGCAGGTTGAGGATCTGCGCCCGGATCGAGACGTCGAGCGCCGAGATCGGCTCGTCCAGCACCATGAACGACGGCTTGAGCGCGAGCGCACGGGCAATGGCGATGCGCTGGCGCTGGCCACCCGAGAATTCATGCGGATAGAGATCGGCCGCCGTCGCCGGCAGGCCGACGACGTCGAGCAGCTCGGCGACGCGGGCGCGGCGGCTGGCGCGGTCGCCGATGCCATGGGCCATCAGCGGCTCGGCGATGATGGTGCGCACCCGCAGCCGTGGATTGAGCGAGGCGTACGGGTCCTGGAACACGGCCTGCGCCTGGCGGCGATAGGCGCGCAGTTGCGCCGGCGACGCCGATCCCAGCGCCACCCCATCGAACAGGATGTCGCCGGACGTCGGCTGCTCCAGACCGAGCACCAGCTTGGTCAGCGTGGTCTTGCCGCAACCGGATTCGCCGACCAGCGCGAAGGTCTCGCCGCGGCCGATGCGGAAGCTGATGTTCTCGACCGCGCGCACGACGCCGCCGCCGCGCATGCGGAAATGCCTGGTGAGGTCGCGCACCTCGAGCAGCGGCGTCGCCGCCCCGCCCCCTCCGTCGTCCGGGCTCCTCATGGCCGTGGCTCCGCCAGCCAGCACGCCGCCTTGTGGCCCCGCCCGACCTCGAACACCGGCGGATCGTCGTCGCAGCGCTTCATCCGCTGCGGGCACCGCGCGGCGAAGCGGCAGCCTTGCGGTGGATCGATCAGGCTCGGCGGCTGGCCGGCGATCGCCTCCAGCCGACGGCGGCGCTGGCCGAGATGGGGAATCGAATTGAGCAGCCCCCGCGTATAGGGGTGCGCGGGATTTCGGAAGATCTCGCGGACGTCGCCGCTCTCCACCACCCGCCCGGCATACATCACCGCGATGCGGTGGCAGATGCCGGCGGCAGCGCCGAGGTCGTGGGTGATGAGGATGATGCCGACGCCGCTCTCGCGCTGCAGCTCGCGGAACAGCTCCATCATCTGCACCTGGATGGTGACATCGAGGGCGCTGGTTGGCTCGTCGGCGATCAAGAGGCGCGGCGCGCAGGCGATCGCCATCGCCGTCACCACGCGCTGGCGCATGCCGCCGGAGAACTGGTGCGGGTAATCGTCGAGGCGCTTGGCCGGCGAGGGAATCCGTACCCGCCCCAGCACCGCCTCGACCGCCCGGCGGATCGGGCCACGGCCCTGGACGAGGTTGTGGTAGCGGAACGGTGCGCCGACCTGGTCGCCGATGGTGAATACCGGATTGAGCGAGGTCAGCGGATCCTGCGACACCATGGAGATGCGCCGTCCGCGCCAGTCGCGCGCCATCTCGTCGTCGCTGAGCTTGACGAGATCGGTGCCGTCGAGCTCGATCGAACCGGACACGATGCGCCCGCCGGGCTTGGGCAGGAGGCGCAGCATCGACAGGCTGGTCATGGTCTTGCCCGAGCCGGACTCGCCGACGACGCCGAGGGTCTCGCCCTCCGCGACCTCGAGGTCGACGCCATCGACGGCGCGCACCACGCCGCGTCGCAGATGGAGATAGGTCTTGAGGCCCGAGACCTTGAGCAGTGGCGGCTTGCGCGCCTCGTCGACTGCGGTCATCGTCATGTCAGAGCTGCCTGCGTTTGGGATCGAAGGTGTCGCGCAGCCAGTCGCCGATCAGATTGGCCGACAGGCAGGTCAGCATGATCGCGACGCCGGGCAGCGTGATCGCCCACCACGCGTTCTCGATATAGCTGCGCGCGTCCGCCAGCATCAGGCCCCAGGACACGTCCGGGCTCTGGATGCCGAGACCCAGAAAACTCAGCGACGCCTCGAAGATGATCACTTGGCCAACCTGCAGCGTCGCCAGCACCAGCAGGGTGTTGAGCACGTTGGGCAGCAGGTGGCGCACGAAGATGGTCGGCGTCGAGCAGCCGGCGACCTTGGCGAGCGCGACATAGTCGCGTTCCCTGAGCGACAGGATCTCGCCGCGGACGATGCGGGCATACCAGGTCCAGTAGGTGATGGAGATCACCACGATCACCGTGGTCAGGCTCGGCGACAGAACGGTGGCGATCACCAGCGCCAGCGCCAGCGAGGGGATCGACATCTGGATATCGACGAGCCGCATGATGGTGACATCGACCCAGCGGCCGAAATAGCCGGCGATCATGCCGATGAGCGCGCCGACGCCGCCGGAGATGACGATGGCATAGAGCGCGACCGTCAGCGAAATCCGCGCACCGGCGATGATCCGGCTGAGGACGTCACGGCCGAGATTGTCGGTGCCGAGCAGGTGGTCAAGCGAGCCGCCGTCCTGCCAGGCCGGCGGGTGGAAGGCCGCGCCGAGGTCGAGGCCGTTGGGGTCGTGCGGCGCGATCGCCTCGCCACCGATGGCCGCGATCACCACCAGCGCGAAGATCAGCAGCGACAGATACGGCACGCCGCCGCCGGCGATGCGGCGCAGCCAGCGCCCGCGCATCGCGCCGGGAAGCGTCGTCGGGGTCGCGGAGACGTCAGCCATCGTGCCGGATCCTCGGATCGATCAGGCCATAGCTGAGGTCGACCAGCAGGTTGGAGGCGACGAACAGGATCGAGGTGAACAGCACGCCGGCCTGCACCACCGGGAAGTCGCGGGCGAACACCGCCTCCACCACCGTGCGGCCGAGACCCGGCCAGGCGAAGATCACCTCGACGACGAAAGCGCCTCCGAGCATCGAGGCGAAGTAGACGCCGAGCACGGTGACCAGCGGTACGGCGGCATTGCGGAAGGCGTACTTCCACACCAGCAGCCGCTCCGGCGCACCGAGGGCGCGGCCCATGCGGATGTAGTCGCTGTCGAGCACGTCGAGCATCGCCGAGCGCACGATGCGGGTCTGCGCCGCGACCGGATACCAGCCGAGTGCGATCGCCGGCAGGACGAGATGGGAGAGGCCGCCCGCTCCGAACGCCGGCAGCCAGTTGAGCTGCACCGCGAACACCAGGATCAGCAGCAGGCCGACCCAAAAGCCCGGCATCGCCTGCCCGAGCATGGCGAAGCCCTTGCCGAGCTTGTCGATCCAGCCGCCGCGATGGACCGCGGAGAGCACCCCGAGCGGCACGGCGAGGGCCACCGAGAACAGCAGCGCCGACAACGCGAGTTCGATAGTTGCCGGCAGCCGATCGAGCACGAGGGTCAGCGCCGGCATCTGCCAGCGGTACGAATTGCCGAAATCGCCGGTCAGCGCCTTGCCAGCGAAGATCAGGTACTGCATCCACACCGGCTTATCGAGGCCCATGGCCTCACGGGTCTGATCGATTAGCGCCTGCGGCGCGTCGACCGGCAGCAGCAGCACGATGGGATCGCCCGTCATGCGGGAGATCACGAAGATCAGGATCGAGGCGCCGATGATGCTGACGATGCCGTGCAGCAGCCGGCGCAGGGCGTAGGCGAGCATGGGTTTGCTCCGCAGGTCCGCTTACGGCTTGAGCCCGATTTCCTGGAAACCGCGCCACGCGCCCGGATAGGGCCAGGGCTTGAACTCGACCTTGTCGCGCCAGGCGAAGGTGATCACCGGGCGATAGGTGGTGAGGCCGCCGAGGACGTTGTCATGCTTGTAGCGCGAGATCTTGCGGATCACTTCCTCACGCTTTGCCGGATCCATGGTGGCTTTCAGCTCCTCGACCATGGCGTCAGCCTGCTTGTCGTCGGTGTAAGAATAGCTGCCCCAGCCCTTGCCCGGCACGAAGCTATGCAAATGCCCACCCCACGGCGTCGCCGGATCGCCCGGCAGGCCCTGCGTCCACATCCAGCTGAGGATGCCATCCATTTCCGGCGGGCCGTTGCGGCCGCGGCGGCCGAGATTGATCCACGCGCCGTATTCGAGGCCTTGCACCTTGCAGCGGATGCCGACCGTGCCGAGATAGGCGAAGATCGCCTCGCCCATCTCCTTGACGTTGGGCTCGCGCGGCGTCGTCAGGTTGTAGCAGGGTGTCTCGAAACCGTTGGGATAGCCGGCCTCGGTGAGCAGGCGCTTGGCTTCCTTCGGATTGTAGGCCCAGGGCTTGAGATCGGGATCGTAACCGGTGCTGCCCTTGCCGACTTCGGCATAGCGCTCACCCTGGCCGAACAGCACGCTCTTGATGATCGCATCCATGTCGATCGCCTGCGCGACCGCCTGACGGACTTTGAGCTTGTTGAACGGCGACTCCGGCTTGTAGGTCGGGAAATCGATGTAGAGGTTGTTGCCGGAGATCGCGGTGAAGGTCCTCACGCCCGGCATCTTCTTGAATTCGGCGACCATCGCCGGCGGCACATTGTCGATCCAGTCGACCGCGCCAGACTTGAACGCGGCGACGCGCGTCAGGTCCTCGGGAATGATCTTGATGGTGAGGTTCTTGACCTTCGGCCGCGCGTCCTTGTTCCAGTAGTCGTCGAAGGCCTCGAGCTTGAGATCCTCCTTGACCGAGCGCGACACGAACTTCCACGGACCGGTGCCGACCGGCGCCTTGGCGAAACCGTCTTCGCCGACCTGCTCGAAATATTTCTTGGGGATCGCCCACAGTTCCAGCGAATCGGCAATGTAGTTGCCGTCCGGCTCCTTGAAATGGATGCGGAAGTGCAGGTCGTCGACGATCTCGAAGCGCTCGACATTGGCCTGCAGGTGCGACCAGCGCGAGACCTTGGGATCGCGCAGCCGCTGGAACGAGAATTCGAAGTCCGCGGAGGTGAGCGGGTCGCCGTTGTGGAACTTGACGCCGGGACGCAGCTTGACGTCGATCACCGGCTTGCCGTCCTGCTGCTGCAGCTCCCACGACTGCGCCAGCCAGTTCACCATCTTCTGGTCGGGATCGTAGCGAACCAGTTGCTCGAACATCTGCGAGATGAAGTAGTGGTCGACGCCGGCGGAATATTTCGTCGGATCGAGCGTCGTGCCCTCGGCGCCGAACGCCACCGTCAGGCCGCCGCTCGCCTGCGCGGATGCCAGCGTCGGGCACAGCGCCACCGCGAGCGCAAACACGATCCTCGTCGCCTTCATGGTCGTCCTCCCGTGGACCGGATGCGCTGCATCCGTCTTTTCTGGCCGCTTGTGCGGTTGCGCATCTGCCACCGCCGCGAGATGGACGCATGTTCGTCTCGCAGACTGCGGCGCTGCCATGCTGCACCGCACGTGTTCCGTGCGTGCAGCGACATGCCTGCTTGTGACCCAAGCGGACCACGCGACCGGCCAATTGTCAATTGTCGACAATTGGACAAGTGAGCGATAATGCGCCTAGTATTTCCGCGTTCTGGAATGGATGGGGCGACGACAGCACATGACGAACATTGAAGCCGGTCCGCGCACGGCGACGCCACGACGGCGCGGCGAGCGCACGCGCACCATTCCCGAGCAGATCGCCGATCACGTCAGCACCGCGATCATCGGCGGCGAGTATCGCGGCGGCGAACGAATCCGCGAGCAGGAACTGGCGACGCTCTATGGCGTCAGCCGCGGGCCGGTGCGCGAAGCGATCCGCGCGCTGGAGCAACGCGGCCTCGTCAATTTCTTTCCGCGACGCGGCGCCTATGCGATCGCCGTGACCCTCGACACCATCATCGAGATCTTCAATGTCCGCGCCGCGCTGATGGGCCTTGCGGTGCGTGACCTCGCCCGCCGCAAGGATCGCAGCGTCGCTGCCGACCTCGACACCGCGATCGCCGAACTGCGCCAGCTGGCGAAAGCGCGTGGCACGCCGCCCGAGCGCTTTGCCCGCGCGGTGGCGCGCTGCGGCGGCATCGTCGCCGCACGCTGCGGCAACCAGTATCTGTCGCGGTTGCTGCACCAGCAGCTCGACCGCACGCTGTGGGGCCTGATCTGGCGTGAACGCTCGCTCGATTTCTTCACGCCGCGCCGCCAGCAGGCCGCGCTCAGGGAATGGGAGATCGTCTCGACCGCCCTCGCCGCCGGCCGCGACGCCGAGGCCGAACGCGCCATGCGTCTGATCTTCTTCAACGCCCGCGACGCGGCGATCGCCACCCTGGAAAAGGCGCGCGGCGAGAAAGTCAACCGCGCTCATCTCATCAAGGACTAGCGAAACCCGCGGCTACTTCTTCAGCTCGGCATAAAGATGCATGACGCGCGCCGGCAGCACCTCGACGCGCGGCACGCGCAGCGCGCGGCGTTCGCCGAAGATGCGGTCGAGCTGGCGGAACGGACCTTTGCCCATGCCGAATGCGAAGGTGTCGATGCCGCGCCGGCGCAACTGCTGCACCACGCGCCGCGCGTCCTCGGCAAGGTAGGCCGGATCCGGCACGTCGACGTCGGATGGCTCACCGTCGGTCAGCACCAGCAGCACGCGGCGGAACGCGCGGCGCTGCGCCAGCGCCTGGCCGGCATGACGCAACGCCGGGCCGAGCCGCGTCGAATGGCTGCTGGCAAGACCGGCGAGCCGCGATCGGGCGATGGCGTCCATCGGCTCGTCGAAATCCTTGATGCGGAGATAGCGCACGCGCTCGCGTCCATCGGAATTGAAGCCATGCACGGCGATGGCATCACCAGCGTCGGCGACTGCGGCTGCCATAATGGTCGCCGCCTCGCGCTCGACCGCGAGAATGGACCGGCCCTGGCGGTCGCGATCGGCGGTCGACTGCGACAGGTCGAGCAGCAGCAGCACGGCAAGATCGCGCGGGCCGGGCATGTCGCGCTGATAGGCGCGCGGCTCCGGCCACAGCCCCGCACGGCGATCGATCGCCTGGGCGATGCAGGCATCGATGTCGAGGGTGTCGCCCTCGCGCTGGGCGCGCAGGCGGACGCGGCGGCCGATCGAGGCATCGCGCGTCAGCGCGGCGATGCGCTGCATCGCCTGCATGTCCGCTGCCGGCAGATGCGCTGCGTGCGCCTGGCCGACCGGTGCCGCGACGGCCTCCAGCACCGTGGTCCAGTCCGGCCGCTCGATGCCAGCGGCATAATCCCATTCCGGATAGGTCGCGGCGGGAAGGCCGTCGAGCAGCGCCACCTGCGCCGTGCGGGCGCGGCGGGTCTCATCCGGCGGCGCGCTGTCGTCCTGCGATTGGCCATCGTCGCGCTGCTCGCGCTCGATCCGCACCGAATCGACCGTGAGCTCAATCTCCTCCGTGGGCGCGTCCGGCTGGTCGCCGAAATCCCACAGCGCGAGGTTGTCGTCGCGATAGACCGGCTCGACCACATAGGTCCGCGCATTGAACTGCAGACGCATCTGGCCGATGTCATTGCCGAGCAGGCCGCCGATCTCGCGGCTGATCGCCGGATCGTGCCAGCGCGATGCGGCGTCCGCGAACAGCGCACGGCCCTTGGCGACCCAACCGCTGTCGTCGGCGTACTCCGGATCGAGCAGCGCACGCGACAGGCGCATCATCAGGCCCGCGGCGGTCATGGTGTCGGTCGGCTGGGCGCTGTGGAACGGCAGCCACAGCCGCCGCAGGCCCGGCATGTCGCACAGCGCCAGCGTCTCGACCCGCGCATCCTCGATCAGCGACACCAGCGCGATCTGCAGCGGCTTGAGCTGGCCGACTGGAAAGCGCACCGTCGAGTGGCGAAAATGCGCGCCGGCATGGGCGGCGGCGGCGCGGTAGAGCGCATCCGCGCGCGCCTCGCCGTAGCCGGGAAAGTTTTCCGGCAATCCGATAAGGCCGGCTACGAGCGAGGCGCGGCGCGGCACCGGCAGCGCTTCGGTCGCGGTGAGCTTGCGGAAGCGCGGCGTCCAGTCCCACAACGCATGCATGTTGGCTGCGAGACGGCGCTCCAGCCGGGTGAGATCGCCGGTCGAACGCCCGAGCGCGAGCAGGCGTGCCGACAGCGGATCGTCGAGGCCGAAATAGGCGCGGCGGCGCCGGGCGCTGGTCGAGGCCGAGCGCAGGCCGCCGGAAATCCAGGCGGCGAAGTCGCCGGCGTTCGCCTGGGTTAGCAGCCGTTCCAGCCGCCCGAGCACCAGCGCCACGACATCGGGCGCGGCCTCAGCCAGTTCGTGCAGCGCGTCGAGCGCGATCGTCAGCTCCATCGAGGTCGGCAACCGCTGCAGCACCTTCGGCAGCTCGATCAGCAACGCCAGGGCGCCACGGCTGCCGGCCTCGCGCCCGACCAGCCGCACCGCGCGCCCGACCGCAAGCAGATCCGCCACCGGCCGGCTCTGCGGCCACTGCCCGGAGATGCGCAGATAGGTGCGCACGACGAGATCGCCGAGATTGGCGTCCATCAGGCCGAGCAGCACCTCGTCCCATGCCGTGAGATGTTCGGCGACATCGGCGCGGCGCTGCAGCGCCACCTTCGCTCCATGAAACGCCGTCGTGAGGTCGTCATGCCCCTGCAGCACCGTCGCCAGGCGGCGGCTGAAGCGGAAGCTGTCCAGCGAACTGATGGTGGCGCTCGACATCGCTGGCTCCGCTACGACGGCAACGTGGCGATACGGGTTGGATGCCCCGGCGCTGCAAACCCTTCCGCGTCATCACCGGGCCGGCGCGTCAGCGCCGTGACCCGGTGATCCGGCTTCACGGCGCCTCCCCCAGGCGACGGCAGGCTGGATGCGCGGGTCAAGCCCGCGCATGACGCTGAATGTGGAGCTGCCCTACCCATTCCATCACATCCGATTCGATCACCCTGCGCTCTGCGGCCTTGCCAGCATCGATACCTCGGCGATCAGGCCTTCACGGACGCCTCTACGCACATGCCGCGATGGTGTCGCGCAGCGCGTTGCGGATGTCAGCGTCGTCGGTCAGCGGCACGACGATGGTGGTCTCGCAGGCATCGTCGAGGTCGATACCGCAACCGATCAGGCGGCCGGCGTTGATCAGCATGCGCGTCGAGGCGCCCTCGTCGAGGCCCTGCCCCTTGAGGTTGCGGCTGTGGCCGGCGATGCCGACCAGAAGATCGGCGAGATTGGGATCGATGCCGGCTTCGCGCGCCACGATCTCGGTCTCCACCGGACGCTCGGGATAGCCGAAGTCGAGCGCGGCGAAGCGCTGCTTGGTGGATTCCTTGAGGTCCTTGATGGCGCTCTGGTAACCCGGGTTGTAGGAGATCACGAGCTGGAAGTCGGAATGGGCGCGGATCAGCTCGCCGCGCTTCTCCAGCGGCAGCACGCGGCGATCGTCGGTGAGCGGATGGATCACCACGGTCGTGTCCTGCCGCGCCTCGACGATCTCATCGAGATAGCAGATCGCGCCGAGCCGCACCGCCGTCGTCAACGGCCCGTCGTTCCAGATGGTGCCCTGCGGGTCGAGCAGCCAGCGGCCGACGAGGTCTGCCGCCGTCATGTCCTCATGGCAGGCGACCGTGATCAACGGTCGCCCGAGCCGCCAGGCCATGTACTCGATGAAACGCGTCTTGCCGCATCCCGTCGGCCCTTTCAGCATCACCGGCATGCGGCTGGCATAGGCCGCGCTGAAGAGGGCCACCTCGTCGCCGACGGGCCGGTAATACGGCTCGTCGGCGATGCGGTACTGGTCGAGCAGCAACGGGGCACTGGACAATCTCACGTCCTCCTTGCACATGGCGGCCGGTCGTTACGACGCCAGCAATTCCCTGAGCTTGGCATCGATGAACGCGACATCGACCGGGTTGGTGCCCGGACCGCCGGCGAAATGGCCCCACACCGACGGCACCGGCACGAACCTGGCGTTCGGCATGTGCGCGACCTCGAACTCGCTGTCCTCGGGCGGGAAGTACAGATCGGTCTGCCCGGGCATCACATAGGTCTTGGCCTTGATGCCGGCGAGGGCCGCCTTGAAGTCGCCCTTGTAGATCTCGTTGTCGCTGATGTCGCCGTTCTGCCAGGTCCACAGCATGGTCAGGAGGTTGTTGGGATCCTTGGGCAGGAAGAAGCCTTCCCAGAACGCCACCAGGAAATCCTCGAGCGAGGAGTAGCCCAGCGTCTTGATGTCGAGCTGCTGACGATAGAACGCCTGCGAGAAGCCCCAGCCGGCATAGACGCGGGCGGCCGCGCGCAGGCCCCGCGCCGGCTTCTCGGTGTACCAGCCTTCCTTCCAGGCGGCGTCGGCGGTGAGCGCCGCCTTGACGCCTTCCAGAAACACGAAGTTGTGGCGCGAGCATTTCGCCGAGCCGCAGAACGGCGCCAGCAGGTCCATCATGTCCGGATAGAGCGCGCCCCAGTGGAAGGTCTGCAGTGCCCCCATCGACCAGCCCACCACCATGCGGATGTGCTTGATGCCGAACTTCTCCGTGACCAGGCGGTGCTGGGCACGGACGTTGTCGTACGCCGTCACCTGCGGGAAGCGCGGCCCGTTATAGGGCTCCGGCGTGTTGCTCGGCGACGACGACAGGCCGTTGCCGAGCATGTTCGGGATGATGATGAAGTACTTGGCCGGATCCAGCGCCATCCCCGGCCCGACCAGCCACTCGTTGTCGTAGTGCTGCCCCGAGTACCAGGTTGGATAGACGATGACGTTGTCCTTGGCCGCATTGAGCTGGCCGAACGTCTTGTAGGCGAGCTTGCAGTCGCGAATGGTGGCGCCGCGCTGCAGCGTAACGTTCCCCAGATCGTAGATTTCGTAATCGACGCTCATCGATTGCCCTTTCCGTTTCTTGATGGGCCAGCGCTCATGCAGCGCTGGCCGCCTTCTCTGCCGTGGCGCTCGTGCGTGCAATCACGAGGTACGCGATGCCGGCGACGAGTGCGGCGGAAATCGCAGTGGACAATCCCGGCATCAGGTTTTCAACCGCGAAGGCGCACAGCGACCCTATGCCCCAGGCGATGAACGGCCGGGCGCGCCAGTCCGCATCAGCCTGCGCGCCGCTGCGCAACAGATACTGGTCGACCAGGATGATGGCGCCGATCGGCGGCACCAGGATGCCGAGCAGCGACAGCCACTGGATGAAGAATGCCCAGACGTTGCCGGCGGCGACGACGATGCCGATCGCTCCAAGGATGACAGCCATCACCCGCATGTTGGTGCCGAGAATGCGCGACCAGCCGGTGGCGGCATTGTAGAGGCAGTGCGAACACACCGAGCCGAGATTGGCGTAGAGGAACACGAAGGCGAGAATGCTGAGCCAGGTCAGCTGCTTGCCGTTCATGTAGCCGAACATGTTGTCGACGCCGAACGGGTTGGCGTTGGGCACCGCGAGCGCCGCCGTCATGACGCCGCCGACCAGCATCGCCACGAGATTGGCGAACGGAAATGCACTGAACGTGGCTGCAAGCGACGCGCGGCTGTTCGGCGCCCAGCGGTTGAAGTCCGCCGTCACCGTGCCGGCATCGATGAACAAGGCCAGCACCACGGTGAGGCCGACGCCCATGGACATCGAGGCGACGCCGTTGTTGCCGGCATAGTTGAGGATGGCGGATGCCGATGTGGTCGATGCCGCATCGATCGCGACCCACAGGCCGAGAATGACAAACAGCGGCACCGACGCCAGCCCGATCCAGTGCAGACCCTTCACGCCGACAAAGGTGATGCCGATATACAGCACGCCGGCGACGATGGTCATGGCGACATAGTTGAGGCCGTACGTCGAGGAGATCAGCGCGCCGGTGATGCCGGTCTGCACGGCATACCAGCCGAGCAGCAAGGTCGACAGCAGCCCCGAGGCCAGCACATAGCCCTTCTTGCCAAACACAATGCTGGCGATCAGCGCGAAGTTCATGCCGCGGTTGGTGCCGATGAGGCCGAGCGCGCCTACATAGGCGAACATGATGAGATTGCCGATGATCATGGCGGCGAGCGCCGCCTTGAATCCCATGCCCAGCACCAGCAGCGATCCGGTCATCGCGCCGGTGATGATCATGGGAAAGCCGATCCAGACCATGGTGACGGAGAACGCGCTGCGGCGCGCGCTCAACGGCACCGGATCGTGCTCGTATTCGTGACCGAGTAGTTCGTCGATCTGCCCTTCGGCCTGGTGCACGATCCCTGTATTCGCCTCACTGCTCATATCGCCCCCCGATACTGTGTCGTGTGAGATGTGGAAGAAGTCGCCGTGGTCCGCCGCGCCGGCACGAACGAGCGTGCCGGCGCGGCGGCAGGCCGCGTTCAGCGATGCGCGGTACGCTGGTTGGGAATGCCCTCGATCGGACATTCCTCGGTGCCCACCGTCGGCCGGGTCATCGCCTCGACCTGGGCACGGGTGCCTTCCGGATCGGTGATCCAGTTCTTGTAGAAGGTGTACGGACACACCGCATGGCCGCGGCTGTCGTCGCCGGAGTTGATCAGGCCGGTGTAGCCGCGGTGCATCAGCTTGAAGAGATGGTTCTGCGACTGCATGTTGCGGCGGGCGTCGCGGATCAGCGACACCGACAGCTGGGCGTACTGGATACCATTCTCCTCGGTGCCGCACTCGCCGAGCGTACGGCCGTCGAAGCCGATCAGGGCGGAGTGTCCGAAGTAGGAGTAGACGCCGTCGAAGCCCGAGGCGTTGGCCACCGCGACATAGCAGTTGTTGGCCCAGGCCATCGACTTCGAGATCAGGATCTGCTGCTCCTTGGCCGGGTACATGTAACCCTGGCAGCGGATGATCAATTCGGCGCCGCGCATGGCGCAGTCGCGCCAGATCTCGGGATAATTGCCGTCGTCGCAGATGATCAGGCTGATCTTGAGGCCCTTGGGGCCATCGGAGACATAGGTGCAGTCTCCGGGATACCAGCCCTCGATCGGCACCCACGGCATGATCTTGCGATACTTCTGGACGATCTCGCCCTTGTCGTTCATCAGGATCAGCGTGTTGTAGGGCGCCTTGTTGGGGTGCTCCTCATGGCGCTCGCCGGTCAGCGAGAACACGCCCCACACCTTGGCCTTGCGGCAGGCGTCGGCGAAGATCGCGGTTTCCTCGCCCGGCACACTGGAGGCCGTCTCGTACATCTCCTTGGAGTCGTACATGATGCCGTGGGTGGAGTATTCCGGGAAGATTACGAGATCCATGCCCGGCAGGCCGAGCTTCATGCCCTCGACCATCTTCGCGATGTTGCGCGCGTTGTCGAGAACCTCGGCCTTGGTGTGCAGCCGCGGCATCTTGTAGTTGACGACGGCAACGCCGACCGTGTCCTTGCTGCTCGAAATGTCACCATGCAACATGTGTTCGACTCCCTTTCAAGTGAACGACGTAAAACCCGTTAGACCGCCAGACTTGCTTGGACCGCCCAAGCTGCTTAGACCGCCATGTGACGCTGGATGAGATCGTCGGTGAGCTCGGCGATCGCCCCCTTGGCGACGACGCGCCCCTTCTCGAGCAGCGCGAAGCGATGGGATGCGCGGCGCGCGAACGCGACGTTCTGCTCGACCAGAACCACCGTAATGCCGTGTTCGCGGTTGAGGCGCGTGATCACGTCCTCGATCTGCTCGACGATGTTCGGCTGGATGCCTTCCGTCGGCTCGTCCAGCAGGATCACCTTGGGCTGGGCGAGCAGCGCGCGGGCGATCGCAAGCTGCTGCTGCTGGCCGCCCGACAGGTTGCCGCCATAGCGGTTGAGGAAATCCTTGAGCACAGGAAACAGGTCGATGACCCATTCCTCGATGCCGTCGGGCGCTTTCGCGGCGAAGGTGCCGAGCATCAGGTTCTCCCGCACGGTGAAGCGCGGCAGGATGCCCCGGCCCTGCGGTACATAGGCGATGCCGGCCTTGGCGCGCTGGTAGGTGCGCAGGGCCGAGATGTCCGAACCATCGAGCGCGAGGCGCCCGGTGACGCGGTCCATCAGGCCGAGAATGCTGCGCATCAACGTCGTCTTGCCGACGCCGTTGCGGCCGAGCACTGACAGGAATTCGCCGGCGCCGACCTTCAGGTTGATGCCCTGCAGCGCCCGGCTGTTGCCATAGAAGGCGTCGACATCAGCCAGCTCAAGCATTGGTGATGCCTCCCGATCCGAGATAGGCGCGACGGACGTCGGGATGCGCCTCGACCTCCGCGGCGGTGCCCTCCGCCAGCAGCTGGCCCATGTGCATCACCGAGATGATGTCGCCAATCGCCTTGACGAAGCCCATGTCGTGCTCGACCACCACCAGCGTGTGCCGGCCCTTGAGCCGCGCAAACAGCTCGGCGGTCTTGCGCGTCTCCTGCGCAGTCATGCCCGCGGTCGGCTCGTCCATCAGGATGAGCTCGGCGTCCTGGGCGACCAGCATGCCGATCTCCAGCCACTGGGTCTGGCCATGCGACAGGTACGATGCCGGCTGCTCGAGCTGGTCGGTCAGGCCGATCAGCTCGGCGAGACGCTCGACCTCCGCCTGCCCGGCGCGGCGCATATCCCAGCGCAGGTTGGCGAGCACGCCGGGCCGGCGCGCCCGCGCCACCTCGAGGTTCTCGCTCACCGTCAGCTCGCGGAACACGCTCGGCACCTGGAATTTGCGGCCGACACCGGCGCGCGCGATCTGGTGCTCCTCCAGCGCATTGAGCGCCGTGCCGTCAAACACCACGCTGCCCGAGGTCGGCTTGACCTTGCCGCAGATGATGTCGAGCGCCGTGGTCTTGCCGGCGCCGTTGGGGCCGATCAGGCAGCGCAGCTCGCCCTTGCGCACGTTCATGGTGAGCTGGTTGAGCGCCTTGAAGCCGTTGAAGGACACGCAGACGTCGCGCAATTCGAGATGGGTGGTCATGCGCTGCCCTCCGTGGTCTGGCCGACGCTCTCGGCGACGCCGTGCGTGGCCTGCCGGCGCTGTGCGATCCAGCGCCAGGCGCCCTGTGCGAAGCCGGCGAGGCCCTTGGGCAGGAACAGGACGACGAGGACGAACAGCGCGCCCATCACCAGCGTCCAGGTTTCGAGGAATGCGGCGGATTCCGACAGCGCGCCCTGCATGCCCGCGACCAGCACCGCGCCGAGGAAGGCGCCGACGAGGCTCTGGCGGCCGCCGACGGCGCACCACACCACCACCGACAGCGACAGCTGCACGCCGAGGAAGGTCGGCGAGGCAAACTCCATCACCACCGTGTAGAGCATGCCGGCGAGGCCCGCGATCGCTGCCGACAGCGCGAACACGAAGATCTGGTAGCCGGCGACGTCGTAGCCGAAGTAGCGCACCCGGCTCTCGTGATCGCGGATCGCCTGGACGATGAGGCCGGCCTTGGTACGGGTGAAGGCGAACGCGACCAGCAGGCTGAGCAGGACGCAGCTCGCCACCAGATAGTAGGTCGCGCGACCGTAGGCATCGAAGGCAATCCCGAAAATCTCGAGCTGGGCGAGATCGGTGATGCCGTTGAAGCCGCCGGTGTAGCTCTGCTGATCGATGATCACGAGATTGAGCACCACCATGGTGGCGAGCGTGATGATCGAGACGTAGACGCCGGTGACGCGACTGCGGAAGATGAACCAGCCGAGCGCGGCCGCGACCAGCGCCGGGACGAGGATGCCGGCGGCGAGCGCGAACGGCAGCGACTTGAACGGTACCCAGAACCACGGCAGCGACGGCACGTTGTTCCAGACCATGAAGTCCGGCAGGCCGCTCGAGCCGGTGTGCACCGGAATGGTCTTCAGCTTCAGCGCCATCGCCATGGCGTAGGAGCCGATGCCGAAGGTCATGGCCTGCCCGAGATTGAGGATGCCGCCATAGCCCCACGACAGCGCCAGCGACACCGTGAGGATGCCGAGCACGAGATAGCGGGCGATCTTGTTGAGCAGGAAGTCGTTATTGAGGAGCAGCGGCAGGGCGAACACCAGCGCGCAGACGATGAGCAGCGGCGCGATCTGGGTGCCGAGGCGCTGAAGTCCGTTGGGGGAAGCGGTCTTGGATGACATGGACAGCGATCTGGTCTCAGGCGCGCACGCGCGTGGTGAACAGCCCCTCGGGGCGGAAGCGGATGAGCACGACGATGGCGAGCAGCACGATCGCCTTGGCCACGGTGTCGTTCTGCAGGAAGGCGATGGCGCCAGAGAGCTCGCCAAGGATGAACGCGCTGAGCACCGTGCCGACGAGGCTCTGCACGCCGCCGAGGACCACCACCATGAAGGCATCGACGACATAGCCGGTGCCCATATCGGGCGAGACGCTCTTGAGCGGCGAGACCAGTGCGCCGGCAAGGCCGGCGAGGCCCGCCCCGTAGGCGAATGTCAGGGCATAGACGCGCTTGGCATTGACGCCGAAGGAAGCCGCCACCGAGCGGTCCTGGATGATGGCACGCAGCTTCATGCCGACGCTGGTGCGGTTCATCAGTGCCCACGTCGCCGCGAACAGCAGCAGCGACGCGATAAACAGGAACACACGATAGGATGACACCGCGAGGCCGAACACGTCCATGCTGTCGGCGAGCGACGGCGGCAGCTGCACATAGCGCAGCTCGCTGCCGACCATCAGCCGCACGCCCTGCTGCAGCATGATGCCGACGCCCCAGGTCGCGAGAATTGTGTCGAGCGGCCTGTTGTTGAGCAGGCTGAGCACGTAGCGTTCGATGATCCAGCCGATCACCGCCACGACGATGAAAATCGGCACGAGGCTCGCGAGCAGGCCGAGCCCGCAATAGGTCTGGAGCAGCCAGGCGGTGTAGGCGCCGAGCATGACGAACTCGCCATGCGCGAGATTGATGATGCCCATCGAGCCGTAGATGATCGACAGCCCCATCGCCACGAGCAGCAGGATCGATCCGATGCTGAGCCCCGTGATGATCTGTTCGAAGAATTGGTCCACGCGCGTATCTCCGTCAAGCCGGCCGCCGGCAGGAGAGGATGCCGGCGGCCGTCGTCGCCCCCTGCCGTCAGCTCTTCTCGACAAGACCCTTTTCGGTGCAGACCTGCCCGGGATAGGCCGCGTAAGGCACCGGCTTCAGCCATTCCTTGGCTTCGACCAGGATCTCGAACTGGCCGTTCGATTTGCACTGCGCGATCTTCGGCCACAGCCAGGTGTGAAGGTTCTCGGCCTCGATCCGCACCTTGCCTTGCGGCGCGATGGTCTCGGCGCCCTTGACCGCGTCACGGATGTTCGGCGGCGTGATGTCGCTCGGCGCCAGCTTCTCGACCGCCTGCTTGAACAGGTAGGTCTGGAAGTAGCAGGCTTCCGATACGAAGTGAGTCACCTTGTCAGCGCCCCAGCGCTTCTGATAGGCGGCGACGAACTTCTCGTTCTCCGGCGACTTGTGCACCTGGAAATAGGGCGCCGAGGTGAAGTGCCCGGCGGCCGCTTCGCCGCCCATCGCCGCCACCTCGTTCTCGGAGGTCGTGAGGCTCGCCATCGGCATTTTCTCGGGATCAAGGCCCGCGGCGCGGTACTGGCGGTGCAGCGCGACCACCGAATCGCCGACCACGGTGGAGAAGATGACGTTGGGCTGCGTCGAGCGGATCTTGTTGATCACCGACGAGAATTCGGAATGGCCGAGCGGCACATACTCTTCCGCGACAACCTCGCCGCCGTACTTCTCCAGCAGCTTCTTGCAGTAGTTGTTCTCTTCCTTCGGATAGATGTAGTTCGAGCCGATCAGGTAGAACTTCTTGCCGAACTTCTTGATCAGCCAGGGCACGAACTCGTCCTGCTGCTGGTTCGGCACCGCGCCGGTGTAGATGACGTTCTTGGAGCACTCGCGGCCCTCATAGAGGGTCGGATACCAGTAGAGATTGTTCTGGCGCTCGAACACCGGCAGCACCGCCTTGCGGCTGGCGGACGTGTAGGAGCCGAATACGCTGACGCACTTGTCGCCGACGACGAGCTTGCGCGCCTTCTCGGAGAAGGTGGCAGGGTCCGACGCCGGATCCTCGATAATGGGCACGATCTTGGCGCCCTTGATGCCGCCGGCCGCGTTGATCTCCTCGATCGCCAGCAACGTCGCCTTGTTCAGCGATTCCTCGATGATCGCCGTGGTGCCGGTGAGCGAGAACAGCACGCCGACCTTGATTTCGCCGCCGGCGGCGCGGGCGAGATCGGCATTCTTGATCCAGATGTGCGGCAGGCCGGTGCCGGCAAACACGCCGAGCGCTGCCGCATTCTTCATCAAACTCCGTCGCGTAATACTCATGTATTTGCTCCTGGAATGAAAAACAAAAAAGCCCTCCCGATGCGCGCTGACGCGAGCATTGGGAGGGCTTTGTTGCCGGTTGTGCAGTTGGCGGCAGTGTCGCCGCCGGTCCCCGCTATTGGGGATCAGTGTTGCGGATCGTAGCCAAGCAATTCGAAGGAGTCAACGATGGCAGCGGCGACAGCGCTCGCCGACACGCGACGATCCATCGCCTGGCGGCGAATGAAGCTGTAAGCCTCGGTCTCCGGCATCTGCCGCGTCGCCATCAGGATGGCTTTGGCGCGCTCGACCGTGCGCATCGAGCGCAGGTTCTCGTCGAGCTTCTCGATCTTGCTGCGCAGCCGCTTTTCATAGCCGAACTGGCTGCGCGCCAGCACGAGGCTCGACAGCACCGCATTGGAGGTGAAGGGGCGTGACAGCACGGCGTTGGGCGTTGCATGGGACAGCGCCTCTGCCTGAATCGCCTCGGTCTGCGGCACGATGACGACGAGTGCCGAGCGCGCGTCGCCGGGAATCCACGGCAGGCGGCGCGCAAGATCAGGACAGTAGTCGCAATAGACCACGTCGGCATCGCCCGGCACGCTCTCCGGCATCGGCCAGACCTGACGCACCCGCATGCGGAAGCGCTGCAATTCGCGCAGCAGCAGGCTGGTCTGGTCATCGACCGGCGCAACCACGACCGCGCTGAGATCGGCAAGCTCCTGCACCATCGACTTGCGGCCGCCCATGTCCCGGCTGCCGACCGGCTTTCGCAGGGTCTCGTTCATTGGGCGTGTCCTGCCTGTGCGGTCGCACGCCCATAGCCGATCAGGAACGGATCGGCGTGAACCGCTTCTTGTGATTGATTGATGATGTCGAACTGGCCTTGGCGGTTGGCGCGGCCGATCCGGGTCCACAGATCGGTGTGGCCGGACATCGGGTTCACGGTGACTGCACCTTGCGGTGCATCATAGCTGGTGCCGAACACCATGGCGCGCAGCACCTCGGTATCGAGGGAGTTGGCCTGTTCCAGCGCCTTGGCGAACAGGCGCAGCTGGAAGTACGACGCCTCGGCACACATGTTGGTGGACACGTCGCTGCCGTAGCGCTTCTTGAACTGGCGCACGAAGGCGCTGTTGGCGCTGCCCTCGATGCCCTGGAAGTAGGACGCCGCGGTAATGTGCCCCTCGCCGACGTCGAAGCCCATGGCGGCGATCTCGGCTTCCGTGGTGGTGAGGCTGGCGATCGGCATGCGCCTGGGATCGATCCCGACATTGGCATAGGCCTGATAGAGGTAGACCGTCCCCTCCCCGACCACGGTGGAGAAGATGACATCCGGGCGGATGCGGCGGATATCCTGGATGATCGGCAGAAAATCCTGCCAGCGGGCATGGACGCTGACATAGCGCTCGCCGACCACCGAGCCGCCATTGGCCTTGAGCAACTCCCGCATCACACGGTTGGATTCGCGGGGATAGATGTAATCGGAGCCGACGAAATAGAAGCGGCTGCCATAGTTGTCCATGAGGTGGCGGCACAGCGCGAGGCTGTTCTGGTTGGGCGAGGCGCCGGTGTAGATCACATTGGGCGAGGCCTCGAACCCTTCATAAAGGGTCGGGTACCACAACAGGCCGTTCAGCCGCTCCACCACCGGCAGCACGGCCTTGCGGCTCGACGAGGTGTAACAGCCGAAGATGGTCGAGACCTCGTCCTCGATCATCAGGCGCTTGGCGTAGTGACCATAAGCCAGCGAGTCGGAGCCCGGGTCGTAGGCGACCGGCACCAGCTCGCGGCCGCACACCCCACCTGCTGCATTGATCTCCTCGACCGCCAGCAACGTGCCCTGATACTGGGTTTCCTCGATCACAGACATGAAACCCGTACGCGAGAACAGAATGCCGATCCGCCAGGGAGCGGACGTTTCCTGAGAGAGGTTGGCCATGGACAGACCCTCGATCTCAACGAGTGACGGGAACGATTATGACTCTTGGACGGGCGTTTCCGTAAAAAGATTGCATGCGATGTGGACGGAAACAAGCACAGCTTTTCATCTGCGCTTCACACGGCAGCACAACGTCAGCTTGCCCGCATGATGAAATCATGGGCCGCGGTTGCACGAAATGTTGCAGGTCTCGCGATCAGCGCTCCGATCCGCCGCGCTGCCCGCCGCCCGCGCGATGCGATGGCGCATCGGCGCGGCGCGACTTCACTCTGACTTAATAATATGTGCGCGCTGGAACAAAGCTGGTGAGGCCCCGTGCATCAAGGCGGAGAATGACCGCGTCCGCATCGGCAACGCGTCCGTCAGCCGGCCGTGCGCTCCTGATAGTTGGCGAGGCCAAGCAGCGCCGGCGACTCATCCATGATCAGGATGGTGGGGATGCGCTGCAGATAGGACTGAAAGCGCCCCTTGTCCTCGAAGCGCGCGCGGAAGGGCGAGGCCGCGAACAGGTCGGCGAAACGCTGCAGGATGCCGCCGGCCAGATAGATGCCGCCGGTCGCGCCGATGGTGACCGCGAGATTGCCTGCCACGGTCCCGAGCATGGCGCAGAACAGCCTGAACGTCGCGACACAGGCCGGGTCCGTGCCGTTGATCGCGTGATCGGTGACATCTGCCGGTGAGAACGGCTGCGCCGGCCGGCCGGCAATGGCGCACAGCGTCTCGTAGAGGACAACGAGCCCTGGCCCCGACAGCACCCGCTCGGCGGACACGTGCGGCCAACGGCGGCGCAACATGGCAATGACGGCATCCTCCTCCGCGGTCACCGCCGGCAGTGTCACATGGCCGCCCTCGCCCGCCAGCAAGGCCCAGCCATCACGGTCAGGCACCAGCGCGCCGACACCGAGGCCCGTTCCCGGCCCGATCGCGCCGATCGGACCGCGTGCCTTCGACGCCACCGGGCCGATCGGCCGGCAGACCTCGGGCGCGAGATATGGAATCGCCATCGCCACGGCCGCGAAGTCATTGATGACGTGAAGAGCGGACAGCTTCAGTGCGTCTTTTGTCGCGCGGATCGAGAACGACCAGCTCTGGTTGGTGAGCTGAATCTCGTCGCCGAGGATCGGTCCGGCAATGGCGAGCACACCGATCGACGGCTGCATGTCCTGTGGCAGGCTCGACAGATAATGGCTCAACGCATCCTGTAACGTCGGATAATCCCGCACCGCCACATGCGACAGCGCGCGATAGGCGCCGTTCTCGGCAATCGCGAAGCGCGCATTGGTACCGCCGATGTCCGCAATGACCCGCCGTGCGCTCATCGCGTCACGCCCATGGCAGGAACCGCGGCGCGCCTGCTGTGACCTAAGCAATCCGGGACGAAACAGGAAGAGAACATCATTGGTGGCGCAGATCGGTCGGAGTGAAGATCAGAGGCGGCGTCTCAAGGAGACGGCACGCTGCCGTCGGCCTGTGTCATCAGGATGGCCAGCCAACGTCAAGCCATTGGACAACACCTTGTCCCGTAAAGGGTTCCTGGCCTGGCGGCAATCGTCGACGGCCTTGCCTATTTCAGTGAACGGCCTAGTTTTGCAATGCAACCGATAGCGATGGAGCACGCATGACCACAGCCCCTTCCTCTCCGACCGGACGACGGCTGACCGTGCGGGCGCTGCTGGTCGGCGACCGTCTCAACGCCAGCGGATTCGAGGCGCGCGACATGATCTCGACCACGCCGGTCGCGTTCCGCGTCCAGGGCGACGGCATGGCCGTGCTGTTCCGCTATGGCGTGGTGGTGCTGATCGGCCTCACCCCCGACGAGCAGGCGGGCTTTCTCTCCGCGCTCAAGCCGCGCATCATCAGCGAGTTCGTGCGCTATGAGGAAGAGGCGACCGAGGTCGAGGTCGGCGCCGATTCCGGCGACGTGGTGCCGCCGGGCGGCCCGATCCGCATCACCTCGCTGTCGAACGATCGCCTGCTGCTGGTCGCCGACGCACTCGCCAAGAGCACGGTGCTCGCCCACGACGAGCGGCGCGTCGCGGCGGTGTTCGACGTCATCGAGCCGTTCGCCCGCGAGCTCGCGGAACGCGGCCGCACCCCGCAAGACCGCACCGCCATGCTCAAGCTGATCGGCAACGCTCTCCTGGTGCAGCAGCGCGTGTCCGGCCGCGTCGCCGTGACCGAGAAGCCCGACGCATTGTGGGACAAACCCGAGCTGGAGCGGCTCTACACCCGCCTCGAAGACGAGTACGAGCTGCAGGAGCGGGTCGAGGCGCTCGACCGCAAGCTCACCGTGATCGCCGAGACCGCCCAGGCACTCACCGACATGATCGACACCCGCCGCACGCTGCGCCTCGAATGGGCGATCGTCGGCCTGATCAGCTTCGAGATCGTGCTGTCGCTGTACCAGCTGTTCGCCGGACGTGGGCACTAAAGCGTCTTCGGGCGACGCCTGCCCTCTCACCGGGCGTGATCCGGAGGCCGGCGACGCTTCACGTAAGGACAACGCGTCAAGACAAAAAGAGAGCGTGCGAATCCGCGCCTATTTCTGACCAGGTTTAGGATCGAGCCGGACCGCCTCGTTGTGGTCGGCCGCAGCGCGGTCGGTATTCCCCTTGGCCCTGTAGGCGATGGCGCGGTTGTCGTAGGCGATGGCATATTTCGGATCGAGCGTGATCGCCTGACTGTAGTCGGCGATGGCACGGTCGTTATCGCCCTTGGCATGGTACGCGTTGCCGCGGCCATTGTAGGCAAGGGCGTATTTCGGGTCGAGCGTGATCGCCTGGTCGTAGTCGATGATGGCGCGATCGTTGTCGCCCTTGGACTGGTAGGCGTTGCCGCGGCCGTTGTAGGCGCTGGTGTACTTCGGATCGAGCGCGATCGCCTGATCGTAGTCGGCGATGGCGCGGTCGTTGTCGCCCTTGGCCTTGTAGGCGTTGCCGCGGTTGTTGTAGGCGAACGCGAACTTCGGATCGAGCGCGATCGCCTGACCATAGTCGGCGATGGCACGGTCGTTGTCGCCCTTGGCCTTGTAGACGTTGCCGCGGTTGTTGTAGGCGTTGACAAACTTCGGATCGAGCGTGATCGCCTGACCATAGTCGGCGATGGCGTGGTCGCGGTCTCCCCTCGCCAGGTAGGCGTTGCCGCGGTTGTCGTAGGCGAGGACGAATTTCGGGTTGACCGCGATCGCCTGATCGTAATCGGCAATGGCGCGGTCGCTGTCCCCCTTGGCCTTGTACGCGTTGCCGCGGTTGTTGTAGGCATTGGCATATTTCGGGTCGAGCGTGATCGCCTGATCGTAAGTCGGCGATGGCGCGGTCATATTCGCCGATCGCCTGGCGCACGTTGCCCCTGTTGTTGTAAGCGGGGGCGAACTTCGGATCGAGCAGGATCGCCTGATCATAGTCGGCGATGGCGTTGCCGCTATCGCCCTTGTTCTGATAGGCAAGGCCGCGGTCGTACAGCGCGGCGGCCATCACGGGCCCGGTGAAATGTCCGGATTTGATCGCCTTGGTGCAGCCGGCGACCTGCTCATCCCAGGGAATGTCGGAATTGCCCGTACATTTCCAGTCGGTCAAGGTTTCCGCCAGGGCGGGAAAAGCCGCCGCTGATGCCAGCAACGTCGCCGTCGCCAGGACGGTCAATCGCGCACCTGCGCACCGCACAACTCGAGCCATGAAATTCCTCAACCTCGCGCCAGTTGGGGCCGGGCAGCCGCTGGAATCACCTCCGACTGCCGAGACGAAGCGCACCGTATTGTCAGCCGATTGAAAACTCCACAGCCATTTTGTTTACAATCGTATCTGCAGGACGACCGCGCGACGGCACGCGTCCCGGCGGCGTATCCCGCGGTGCTGAAACGCGAAAGCGGCACCGTCGCTCCGACGGCGCCGCTTCCGGCGATATCGCTGCCGTAACGTCCTCAGACGTCGAAGAACACCGTCTCGTTGTCGCCCTGCAGGATGACATCGAAGGTATAGACCACCTGGCCGTCGCGGATGCTGCGCCTGGCGATCAGGGTGTCGCGCCGCGCCGGGTTGTCGATGAGGCTGAGCACGGGATCGGCGGCGTTGGCTGCGCCCTCGTCGGAGAAGTACAGGCGGGTGCACAGCCCGATATTGATGCCGCGCGCCACGATCCAGACATTGATATGGGGCGCCTGGGTTGCGCCGCCGGCTCCTTTCACTGCACCGGGCTTGATGGTGTCGAAGGTGTAGAGCCCGGTCTCGAAATGCGAGCCGGCCCGGCCCCAGCCGCGGAAGGTGGATTCCAGCGGCTTGGTCCGGCCGTCGGCCGGATGGTTGTAGCGGCCGCTGGCGTCGGCCTGCCAGATCTCCAGCAGCACGTCGCGCAGCGGCGCGCCGGCGCCGTCGATCACCCGCCCCTCGATGCGGATGCGCTCGCCCGCCGTGTCCGGGCCCGCGAGCACGCTGCTGAAGTTCTTCTCGAAGATGTCGAATCCGGCCATATCGGGGATCAGCCCGATATGGACATACGGCCCGGCGGTCTGCGACGCGGTTTCCTTGAGGTAGGGCAAAGCCTGCACCATGGTTCAGTTTCCTTCCGGGCGGTTTTCGAAGAACGTCGAGCGCTGGCCCCGCAGCACAATGTCGAAGCGATAGGCCAGTAGATCGAGCGGCGCGCTGGCATTGAGGTCGAGCGGCGCCACGAGGCGGTCGAGCGCGCCGGCATCCGGCACCGCCTGCAGGATCGGACAGGTGCGGATCAGCGGATCGCCCTCGAAATACATCTGGGTGATCAGGCGCTGGGCGAAACCGGAGCCGAAAATCGAGAAGTGAATGTGCGCCGGGCGCCAGCTGTTGATGTAGTTGCGCCAGGGATAGGGGCCGGGCTTGATGGTGCGGAAATAATAGTAGCCGCTGTCGTCGGTCAGCGTGCGGCCGCAGCCGCCGAAGTTCGGATCGATCGGTGCGAGATACGTATCCTTCTTGTGGCGGTAGCGGCCGCCGGCATTGGCCTGCCAGAACTCCACCAGCGTGCCGGGTACGCCACGGCCGGTCTCGTCCATGACGCGACCATGCACCACGATGCGCTCCCCGATCGGGTCGCCGGTCTTGGCGTAGTTGCGGATGAGGTCGTTGTCGAGCGCACCGAGGTCATTGTGGCCGAACACCGGGCCGGTGCGCTCGGAGATGCCGGCGTCGAACGACAGCAGCGCATGGCGCGGCGAGCGCAGCACCGACGACTTGTAGCCGGGCGCATAGGCCGGCGGGTGCAGCGAGCGGTCGCGCTCGAAGAAGCCGCCGTCGCCGAGCCGCGGCGCCGGCTGGTTGGTGCCGCGCTCCTGCGGATCGATACGGAGATTATGGATGGTCATGCCTGCGAATCCTCCCGGGCCGGTGCGCAGCTGGGAACGCTGCGGATTTGGCGGGATGATCGGCCACCCTATTCTCAAAATAAATAGATGGATTATCATATATCTCATGAACAAAATTGATCATTTGGCGCTCGACGGCCACGCCCTGACATTGTTTCTGGCCGTGCTGGAGGAAGGCTCGGTCACCGCGGCGGCCACCCGGCTCGGACTGACCCAGTCGGCAGTCAGCCACAGCCTGCAGAAGCTGCGGCGGATCGTCGGTGATCCGCTGTTCGCCAAGTCCGGCCGCGGCATTGTCGCCACCGCCCATGCCCATGTGCTGGCGGCACGGGCGCGTGCCCTGCTCGACGAGATGCGTCAGTTTGCCGGTGCGGCAACCTTCCAGCCCGCCAGCGCCCAGCTCGCGCTGACCATCGCCGCCAACGATTTCCAGCGCGACCTGCTGCTGCCGGGCTTTTTCCAGCGCGTCGAGACCGCGGTCGCAAGCTTCAGCCTGCGGGTGATCCCGTCGCAGTCACCGTCGGCCGCCATGCTGCGCGAAGGCCGCTGCGATCTGCTGGTCACGCCGCTGCCGCCATCCGGCATCGACATCGTGCAGAAGCGCCTGCTGCAGGATCACTATGTCTGCTATTACGATGCCGCGGTGCGACAGCCCCCGGCGTCACGCGCGGCCTATCTCGCGGCACGGCACATCACCGTGGTCTACACCGACAACGAGAAGCTCGATTTCGACCGCCGCCTCGCCGCCGGCGGCATCCGCCGCGACATCGCGATTTCCGTGCCGAGCTTCAGCGGCGTGCCGGCGTTCCTGCGCGGCTCGGACATGCTTGCCAGCATGCCGAGCCTGCTGGCTGGCCAGCTGATGCGCGACTTTGCCCGGGTGGACATTCCGCTGACGGTCAAGGCCTTCACCAGCAAGGCCCGCGCCCTCGCCGAACTGCCGATGTACATGGTCTGGCACCAGCGCTTCCAGAAGGACCCCGCCCATACCTGGCTGCGCGAGCAGCTGGAAGCCACCGCCATGCGCGCGCTGGACGGCGTGCCCTCGCGCGCCAGGCGCCGCTGAGACCACCTCACGCCTCGGTGCGCGCTGCAGTCTCCGCAAGACCGGCGGACGCCGCCGCCAGCTTGTCCAGCGCCTTGTCCAGCACCGCCGCTTCCTGCGGCGTCAGCGCGCCGAGCAGCGCCTCCTCCCGCGCCAGCGCCAGCGGCACAACGCGGTTGTAGAGCGCGCGGCCGGGCGCGGTGAGCCGCGCGATGCGCTCCCGGCCATCGTCCGGATCACGGAAGCGCCGCACGATGCCACGCGCCTCGAGACGCTGCATCGCCCGGCTGACCTGCATCTTGTCGAGCGTGGTCTGCCGCAACACCTCGCGGGTCGCGATCTCCTCGCGGGTGCCGAGCACCGCGAGCAAACGCCACTCCGGCCGCGTCAGCGCAAAGCGCACCGCATAGACTTCAGCAACAGCGAGCGACACCAGCTCGGCAAGCCGGGCCAGGCGGTAGGGGAAATAGCGCTGGAGGTCGAGCCCCGGCGCGGCCTCGCGGTTGTCGTCGGGCTTCGGCCCACCACGCGTCATGCAGTTCTCCCAGGAACAAATCATCGCCTAGCGGAGCCCGGCGCGGCGATCGGCGGTTTGATCCAGATCAAGGTCGGCGAATAGTAACATTTGTTACGACTTCGCTGCAACACGGAGCATCCCCCATGCAGATCGAGAAAATCCATCACGTCGCCTACCGCTGCGTCGACGCCAAGGCGACCGCCGACTTCTACAAGCAGGTGCTGAACATGGACCTGCTCGGCGCCATCGCCGAGGACAAGGTGCCTTCGACCAAGGCGCCCGATCCCTACATGCACATCTTCCTCGACGCCGGGAACGGCAACATCCTTGCCTTCTTCGAGCTGCCGAAATCGCCGCCGATGGGCCGCGACCCCAACACCCCGGACTGGACCCAGCACATCGCCTTCCAGGTCGCCGACCTGACGGCACTCGACGAGGCCAAGGCGCGCGCCGAAGCGGCGGGGCTCGACGTCGTCGGCATCACCGACCACACCATCTTCAAGTCGATCTATTTCCGCGACCCCAGCGGCCACCGCATCGAGGTCGCGGCCTGGACCGCGACGCCCGAGCAGCTCGGCCGGATGAAGTCGGTCGCCCGCGACATGGTGGAGGAGTGGTCGCGCACCAAGACGCCGCCGCGCCACACCGCCTGGCTGCATGAGAAGGAATTCGCCGTCGCCGATTAACCGCACGACAGCTGCCCGGCGCAACGACGCCGGGCGGTCCGTCACCGAGCCAATCAATCCATCACAAGGAAACGCCCATGGGACAGATCGCCCTCGCCGCCAAGGTTTCGCATGTACCGTCGCTGCTGCTCTCGGAACAGGGCGGCAGCCCGCTGAAGGAGGCACGCAGGGATGCCGTCGAATCGCTGCGTGAGATCGGCCGCCGGGCGCGGCAGCGCGGCGTTTCGACCTTCGTGGTGTTCGACACCCACTGGCTGTCCAACTTCGGCTACCACATCAACGCCAATCCCCACCATCGCGGCACCTACACCAGCCATGAGGCGCCGCACATGATTCAAGACCTGCGCTATGACCTGCCGGGCAACCCGGCGCTCGCCGACGCCATCGCCGCCAGCGCCCGTCGCAACGACCTCAATGTGCTCGCCCACCAGGTGCCGACGCTCGGGCTTGAGTACGGCACCATCGTGCCGATGCACTACATGAACGACGGCTGGGCCAAGGTGGTCTCGGTCGCCTCGCCGCTGTTCACCTCGGTCGAGGAGAGCCGCCGCCTCGGTGAGGCGGTGCGCCGCGCCGTCGAGCAGTCCGGCGAGCAGGTGGCGGTGCTCGCCAGCGGCTCACTGTCCCACCGGCTGTGGCCCAACCGCAACCTCGGCCCCGAGGCCTGGACCAGCATCGCCAGCGAGTTCAACCGCCAGGTCGACCTGCATGTGCTGGAGCTGTGGCGCCAGCGCCGCTACCGCGAGTTCGTCGCCATGCTTCCGGACTATGCGGTGAAGTGCAACGGCGAGGGCGGCATGGCCGACACCATCATGCTGTTCGCCGCACTCGGCTGGGATACGTTCGATGGCGAGGCGGAGCAGATGTGCGACTATTTCGCCGCCAGCGGCAGCGGCCAGGTCAACGTCGAATTCCATCTCGGCACGGCGCGCTGACACCAACCGGGCGGTCAACCAGACCGCCCGACAAGCTGCGAGGGCATGGCCATATGGACTGCCACGGTGTCCGGCCCGGCGCCGTCGGCCGCCGCCGGCACGTCATCGGGCGCACGCCCTGAGAGCACGGCGGCCATGCGTTCGCGGTCGATGGCGTTCTCCCAGCGCGCCACCGTCACGCAGGCCACGGCATTCCCGATCATGTTGGTGATCGCGCGGGCCTCGGACATGAAGCGGTCGATGCCGAGCAGCAGTGCGAGGCCCGCGACCGGCAGGGTATGGGTCGACGACAGTGTCGCCGCCAGAGTGACGAAGCCCGCGCCGGTCACCGCCGCCGCGCCCTTCGACGTCAACAGCAGCACCGCGAGCAGCGCGAGCTGCTGCTCCAGCGGCAGGGGAATGTTCATCGCCTGGGCAATGAACAACGCCGCCATGGTCAGATAGATGGCGATGCCGTCAAGATTGAACGAGTAGCCGGTCGGCACCACGAGGCCGACCACCGATTTGGAGACGCCGAGATTCTCCAGCTTGGCCATCAGGCCCGGCAACGCGCTCTCCGAGGTCGACGTGCCCAGCACCAATACGATCTCACGGCGGATATAGAGCAGCAGGCGCCACAGGCTGAAGCCGCTGAGACGGGCGATGGCGCCGAGTACCCCGAAGATGAACAGCGCGCAGGTCGCATAGAAACACAGCATCAGCACACCGAGCTGCTGCAGCGAGCCGATGCCATACTTGCCGACGGTAAAGGCCATCGCGCCGAACGCGCCGATCGGCGCGAAATACATGATGACTTCGATCACCCCGAACAGCGCGTCGGCCACCTCATCGAGCATGCCTACGATCATGCCGCCGCCGCGCCCGGTGCGCACCAGCACCAGGCCGAACATGACGGATATGACCAGTACCTGGAGCACGTCGCCGCTGGTCAGCGCGCTGACGAATGTCTCCGGCACCATTTTCAGGATGAAATCGGCGAACTGCAGCTTCTCGCCGCTGCCGACATAGCTCGACACCAGCGCGGTGTTGAGCGATTGCGGATCGACGTTGAGCCCTTCGCCGGGCCTGACGATGTTGCCGACCACGAGCCCGAGCAACAATGCCAGCGTCGACACCACCTCGAAGTAGATCAGCGCCTTCAGCCCGATGCGCCCGACGTCACGCATGCTGCCCATCTTGGCGATGCCGGTGACCACCGTGACGAACACGATCGGCGCGATCATCATCCGAATCAGTTTGATGAAGATGTCACCGAGCGGCTTCAGCACCACGCCGATGTCGGGAAAGAACCTGCCGACGAGGACCCCGATCACGATGGCAAGCAGCACCTGGCCGTAAAGACGTTTATAGAACGGCTTGCGCGCAAGGCCCGGCGCATCGTCGAACGTCGCTGTCGTCATTGGGTCCTCCCGGAACGGCACCAGTCTTCACGCGGCGCGCGAGCGCACCCTAGAGTCGCGTCCGACAGGCGGCCAATGCGCGTTTTCGATCGTTTGATGCCGGAATTGGATGAGGAATTCCGATATGGTTGCTATAAGGAGAGGCCATGCCCCGGCGGGATCCGGCGGCAGAGCTCTGCCGGCGGGCGGATCCGGCAGGCGCCCCGCAACCGGCAAGGACGGTAAGCCAGGATCATGCCCATCACCGAGCTCGGCCCCTCGCGCTTCCTCGACGGCTTTGGCCTGCTCGATGTCGACGTGGCGCCCGGTATCACCATCCGTGCCGCGGTCGCGGGCGAAGGCCCGCCGCTGCTGCTGCTCCACGGCCATCCACAGACCCATGTGACCTGGCGCAAGATCGCCCCGCAATTGGCGCGTCGCCATCGCGTGATCGCCGCCGACCTGCGTGGCTACGGCGACAGCAGCAAGCCCGATGGCGGGCCCGGGCACATCAACTACAGCAAGCGCGAGATGGCCCGCGACCAGGTGGCGCTGATGGCAGCGCTCGGCCACAAACGCTTCGCCGTCGTCGGCCACGACCGCGGCGCGCGGGTTGCCCATCGCATGGCGCTCGACCATCCCCAGGCTGTCGCACGGCTGGCGCTGATCGACATCGCGCCGACGAGGACAATGTATGAGCGCACCGACAAGGCATTCGCGACACGTTATTTCTGGTGGTTCTTCCTGATCCAGCCGGCACCGCTGCCGGAGCGGCTGATCTCCGCCGATCCGGAGTTCTTCCTGCGCCATCATATCGCCGGCCAGCTCAAGACCGAGGGGGCCACGGAGCCGGCCGCGTTCGACGAATACCTGCGCTGCTACCGCGATCCGGCAACACGGCATGCGATCTGCGAAGACTATCGCGCCGCCGCGACCATCGACCTTGTCCATGATGCGGAAGACGCCGACCGCAAGGTGACGGCGCCCCTGCTCGCGATCTGGGGGGCCAAGGGCACCGTCGGGCAGCTCTACGATGTGCTGGCGACCTGGCGCGACAAGGCCGCCGATGTCAGCGGCCGGGCGCTCGCGTGTGGTCACTCGCCACAGGAGGAGACGCCCGCGGAAACGCTGGCCGGACTCGACGCCTTCCTCGGCTCCGTCTGAGCGCCCCGCGCGTCACGCGGTGGCGCGTGCCGATCGGTTCGACAGCATCCACTCGACGTCGGACGCCGGCCGTGGCGGGCTGAACAGATAGCCCTGCACCTCGGTACAGCCTTCCGCGCGCAGCAGGTTGAGCTGGGTGCAGGTCTCCACCCCCTCGGCGGTGGTGGTGATGCCGAGGCTGCGGCCGAGCCCGGTGACGGCGCGTACGATCGCCATGGAATCTTCGCGCTCGCCGATATCCTGAACGAAGGAGCGGTCGATCTTGATCTTGTCGAACGGAAAGCGGCGCAGGTAGCTGAGACAGGAATAGCCCGTGCCGAAATCATCGATCGAGATGCGAACGCCGAGCTCACGCAGCCGCCGCAGCGTGGCGAACGTCGCTTCACTGTCGTTCAGCAACAGCGACTCGGTGATCTCGAGCTCGAGGCGCTCGGGCGGCAGGCTCGCCTCCTCCAGTGCCGCGACCACCGTCTCGACGAGGTCAGTATTCTTGAACTGAATGGGTGACAGGTTCACGGCGACGCAGACCTGCTGCGACCAGCCTGCGGCCTCGCGGCAGGCTTTGCGCAGCACGATGTCACCGATCGAGCGGATCAGGCCGGTCTCCTCGGCCACCGGGATGAACTGGCCCGGCGGAATCACCCCGCGAAGCGGATGAATCCAGCGCACCAGAGCTTCGAAGCCGACGATCTGACCGGTCTCGAAGCCGACGATCGGCTGATAGTAGACATCGAACTCGCCCTGCGACAGCGCGGTCTTGAGCTCCATTTCCAGCAGGCGCCGCGCCTGCGCCCGCGCATCCATGCCAGGCTCGAAGAAAGTGAAGGTGCCCCGGCCGTCGTTTTTTGTGCGGTACAGCGCAAGATCGGCATTGCGCAGCAGCTGTTCCGGGTCGTCGCCGTCCGCCGGGGCCACCGTGATGCCGATACTGATGCCGATCGCCAGATGATGGCCACCGATTTCGAACGGCGCCGAGATCCCCTCGATGATCTGCCGGGCAAGCGCCGCCGCTGCCCCGGCCATCGGCGTATCGCCTGTCAGCACGATGGCGAATTCGTCGCCCCCGAGCCGGGCAGCCAGCGCGGTGGCGCCGACGCAGGCCGCGAGGCGCTCGCCGACCTGCTTGAGCAGTTCATCGCCGATGTGGTGCCCCAGCGAATCGTTGATTTCCTTGAAGCGGTCGAGGTCGAGGCACAGGATCGCCACCTCGCCGCCGTTTCCGAGGTTGGCGACCGCCTGTTCCAGCGCCTCGCGATACCTGACGCGGTTGGCGAGGCCGGTCAGGGCGTCGTGATGCGCCATGAAGGCGAGCTGCGCCTGCGCCCTGCGAGCCTCGGTGATGTCTTCGAGGGTCGCGACCCAGCCGCCGCCCGGCATCGGCTGTTCGACGATACGGACCACGCGGCCGCTGGCGTGCTCCATGATCTTGATGCTCGACGTGCCGGCGCGCATGTCGGCCATGATGCGGTGAAAGAACTCCTCGGGATCACCGGCGAAATCGCCGGCCGCCCGGCGCATTCTGAACAGATCGAGCAGCAGCAGCCCCTTGAGCGGCAGGCCGGGCACACCGGTCAGCCGGGCATAGCGCTCGTTGTAGAGCGACACCCGCCCATCGGCATCCAGCATGCACAACCCCTGCGACATGTTCTGCAGCGCGGTGTGCAGCAACACCTCCTGGCGGCGGAGCATCGCCTTGGAGCGGCCATCGCCGATCAGCGCGATAAGGCACAGCGCCGCCATCACCGCGGTCGCGATCGCGATCGACAGCGAGGTGCCGAACAGCGGCGACACGGCGCCGGCGAAAGCCGGGTCCGCAGTGAACACGATCGCATGCATCACCGTGAGATGATGGGCCATGACCGCAACGGCCAGAAAGGCCGCGGCGGCGGCCGAGCGGAACAGATCGCAGCCGCGGGCCGCGAAGGCGAGCCCGATGCAGCCGAGCCCGCTGGCGAGCATCAGCGCCAGGACGCCGAGCGACGGCGACGATGACAGATGCCCCGGCAGCTCCAGCGCGGACAGCCCGGTATGGTGCATCACCGCGATGCCGCCACCGAAAATGAGGCCCCCGATGACGACAGTGACCTGCGCGTCGCTGCGCAGCACGAGGCCAAGGCCAAGCCCCACCGCGGCGATGGCCAGCGTCAGCGACATCGCCACAAAAGAAGGATCCGATCCCGCGATCACGCCGGGGAGGTAGAGCGGCATCAGGATCGCATGGACAGCCCAGAATCCGCAGCCGCCGACCGTGGCGGCCGAGCCGAGCCAGATCGTCTGCCCGGTCGCCGTCGACACCTGCGCGCGGCGGAACAGCGCGATTGTCGCCGCGCTCGCCAGCACGCAGACGGCCGTCGCGAGCCCGAGCAGGACTCCAGGATAGTCTGACGCGATGGCGGCGAACGCTCGGAACATGGGACCCATCGATCGGGCAGGCCAAGGCACCCGGGTGTTCGGGGCTGCACGGCGATTAGGTCATCGCAGCGCTTAAGAATTTACTTAAAACCTGGCGGATCCTGGACGCCCCATCTCCGTCGGAAGATGTCACCGACTTCGCCGCGCATTGCCGGGCGCGAGCGTGTTCTCGGCGCCAGCCATCATCGATATCTGCCGCGATCGCAAGCGCTTGCCGCGGGTGCGATCGATGCGGCCACGGTGTCTGGTGAGGACGCTCGGCCAGCACGTGCCGAGGCTCCGCTGCGGCGCGCCGGCGCAAGCTTTCGTTCGCTCCCAGCCGATTGGTGCCGGCTCGCGCGGCGTCTTATTCCCCATCGAGACCTTGCCGAAGCGCATGGTAGGACGCCTGCAGCTGCGTGCCGACCGCAGCCCAATCCGCGTCCGTCATCGTATTCGCCCGCGCATCGCGATAATCCATCGCCAGCGCGCGCCGCACGCCGGCTTCGCGGATCCTTGCGTTGTCGCGCCCCAACACCAGCGTCGAGACCTTGGCGATGGTCAGGCCGTAGGCCTCGCCTGTGCTGTGCTCACGCCGCGCCTGCCACCAGTCGAGTTCGGTGCGTGCAGCCGCTTCGATATCGAAGGCCGCGGGCGCCCCCTTGGCCAGCACACCGAAATACGTGACCAGGTATGGCGTTGCGGCCGCGGCGGCGGCGCGCGACGTGGTCGGCTGGAAGGTCTTCGCCGCCTGTGCCGCAGCCAGAGCGATGCGCAGGCTGTCGAGCGGCGAATAGCCGTACTCGCGGGCGAACAGCTGATAGAGGTGGCCGAACAGCGCGAGATAGCGCTTGTCGTAGTAGTCGCGCCAGGTGGCGGCATCAACACGGGCGACCGTGTCGGGATTGAAGGCCGCAAGGTTCGGTCGCCGCGGATAGGCCGCCCAGAGGCCGAACACAAGCAACGCCGCGGCAGCGACCATGACGACCATCCCGGCAGATGCGCGCCCTGTTGCGGCCATCGGCAGTCCGATCGGCGGAGGGGGATCGATGTCCGTCTCCTGAAGTGAACGGCGCAGCAAGTCTGCCCGCAGCGCCGGATGCAGTGCAAGGCCGATGTCCTCAGCCCGGATGGCGTCGCCGATCCGTCGGGTCTCCGAAGCGAACCGACAATGCGGGAACCGCAAATTTACGTCGAATTAGCTTTGTTTCGGTATCAGATTGCCACATGAAGCAGGCCCAGCATACTCCGGCCGCGCAATGGCCAGCGTGGCTGGGCGCCGCCGCGCTTCTGACCGCAAGCCTGATCGCGGTTGCCGCGCTGACGTTGCGCACCACTCCCGGCATGGATGTAGTCGCAGTCGCGTTCCCGCCCTGGTGGAACACACAGCAGACCTTTGCCGCCGCGGCCGCGGCCGACGCGGCCGTCGTGCGGACGACCGCCATCGCATCGCTCATCGTCGTCCGCCCCGAAGGCCGCAACGGCCTGCAGCGGCTGCACGCCGCCGGCGCCTGGCTCACCCTCAACCCGCAGGCGATTTCCGCCTGCTTTCGCACCACCACGATGGACAGACCAGCATGACCACCGACCACGAGGATCTCGACACGTTGCGTGAGACCGTCAGCAAGGCATTGATCGCGCTGTTGTGGCTGCACCTGCCGCTGTCGGTCGCCATCGGAATGGCCCGGGGCGATGGCTGGGTGCTGCCGGCGCTGTTCGTGGCGGTGTGCGCCGCGGCCCCCACGCTGTCATGGCGGGCGGCGGGCAGTGGACTGCCGACCCGCCTCACGGTGGCGGTGGCGCTGATGGCCGACGTCTCGATGTTCACCTATCAGCTTGCCGGACATACCTGGCAGCTCGACCTTCACATGTATTTCTTCGCGACGCTGGCGTGCCTGGTGGCCTACTGCGACCCGCGGCCGATCGTGGCTGGCACGGTCGCGGTGGCGCTGCATCATCTGCTGCTCAACTTCCTGCTGCCCGCGGCGATCTATCCGGGCGGCAGCGACCTCGGACGTGTCGTGCTGCACGCGGTCGTCCTCCTGATCGAAGCCAGCGTGCTGATCTGGCTTGCGGCCACCCTGGCACAGCTGTTCCGGACGGCTGCTCAACGCACCCGGGAAGCCCAGGCCGCCCAGAGCGCCGAAGCGCACGCCCAGGGCGAGCGGGCCGACGCGGAGCAGCGGGCAGCCCGCGCGCGCGACGCAACGCGGCAAGCGCTGGCGGCCGAGTTCGAGCGCAAGGTCGGTGGCATCGTCACGGCAGTCGCCGCAGCGGCCGGCGAGATGCAGGGCATGTCGGCCACGATCAACGGCAACAACGAGGATGCCGCACGCCAGACCGCGGCTGCGGCCGCCGCCGCGGCGCAGGCGTCGCAGGGCGTCGACACCGTGGCCGGGGCCGCGGAGCAGCTTGCCGCCTCGATCGGCGAGATCGGCCAGCAGGTCACCCGTTCCGCCGGCATGACCGAGAAGGCCGCAAGCGAGGCTCGCCGCACCAATCAAGTGGTCGACAGTCTCGTGGAGGGCACACGCAAGATCGGCGAAGTGGTGGTGCTGATCCAGAACATCGCCAGCCAGACCAACCTGCTTGCGCTGAACGCCACCATCGAGGCCGCCCGGGCCGGCGAGCAGGGCAAGGGTTTCGCCGTGGTCGCCAACGAGGTCAAGGCGCTGGCCAACCAGACCGCCAAGGCGACGGAAGAGGTCGCACAGCAGATTCAGGGCATCCAGACCGCGACCGGAGAAGCGGTGAGCGCCATCCAGGCGATCGTGACCACGGTTGCCGAAATCAACGACATCTCGCGCACCATTTCACTGGCCATCGAGCAGCAGGGTGCCGCGACGCGCGACATCGCGGCCAACGTCCAGCAGGCGGCGATCGGCACCAGCGACGTCAACGCGAACGTCGACAGCCTGAACCGCGCCTCGGGTGAGGCCAGCCTCGTCGCCGCGCACCTGCTGCAGGCGTCGAACGGGCTGTCCAAGCATTCCGAGCAGTTGCAGGGCGAAGTCGAACGCTTCCTGTCGTCGCTGCAGGCGGCGTAGAGCGCGTCCGCTTGTGATCAGACTATCAAGGCGCCAACGTTCATTCCTGGGCGCCTTGTCATGACCTGAACCGATATCCGCGGCACGCCAGGAGTGGCAGAACGGATTGGACCTTCGCAATCCACCGCAGACATTCACCGGCTGCTGCGGATCACGGCAGCGCTGAGGCCTCAATGCCCGACGGCGCGCGGCGGCAGCCAGCGGGCAAGCAGCACCTCGACGATCTCGACCACGGCATAGACGCCGAGGCCGAGGAACGACAGCGCGAACAGCGCGGCGAATGCCAGCGGCGTGTTGAGCTGCGAGGTGGCGCTGAGCAGCAGAAAGCCGAGGCCGTGGCTCGATCCCATGAACTCGCCGATCACCGCACCGATGACCGCGAGCGTGATCGCGACCTTGGCGCCGGTCAGCACGAACGGCAGCGCCGCGGGAAACTGCACCTTGTAGAAGATCTGCCAGGGCGAGGCCTTGAGGCTGCGCGCGAGCTGGACGAGATCGCGCGGCGTCGCGCGCAGGCCCGCGGCGGTGTCGATGATGATGGGAAAGAACGCCACCAGCCAGACGATCGCGAGCTTGGATTCGAGGCCGGTGCCGAGCCACACCAGCACGATCGGCGCCAACGCCACCTTGGGCACCGACTGCAGTGCTACCAGCAGCGGATAGAACATCAGGTTGAGCGGGCGGGAGTTGGCGATCGCGACCGCCATCGGCACGCCGACGGCGAACGCCAGCACGAACCCGAGCACGGTCTCGGCCAGCGTCACCCAGCCCTCGCGCAGCAGCAGGCCGAAGCTGTCGACGAACGCGATGGCGACGCTGTCCGGCGACGGCAGCACCGCTTCGGGAATCTTGAACAGCGAGCAGGCGACGGCCCACAGCACGCAGATGAGCACGACGCCGGCGAACGGATAGCCGATCTGGGAGATAGTGGCGCGGCTCATGATCACAACTCCTTCGCCGGCGCGGCCAGAAGGCCGAGCGCTTCGCTGGCGCGGCGCTCGGCCGCGGTGAACTCGGGCGTGAAGCGGCTCGCCTGGCTGCGCGGCCCCGGAAGCTGGATGTCGAACGCCGTGCTGACCCGCGCCGGCCGCCGCGTGAACACGACGACCTTGTCGGCGAGATAGACGGCTTCCGAGATCGAGTGGGTGACGAACAGCACCGATGCGCCGGTCTCGGCCTTTACCTTGAGCAGGAGGTCGTTCATGTCGAGGCGAGTGAATTCGTCGAGCGCACCGAACGGTTCGTCCATCAGCAGCAGCTTGGGCTTGTGGATCAACGCGCGGCACAGCGACACGCGCTGCTGCATGCCGCCGGACAGCTCGTGCGGCCGCGACTGCGCGAACGCCTTGAGGCCGGTGAGCTCCAGCAGATGCTCGGCGCGCGCTTTCGCCGCGGCGTCACGGCGGCCGAGGATCTCCATCGGAAACAGCACATTCTCGATCACCGAGCGCCACGGCATCAGGCTCGGCTGCTGAAACACGAAGCCATAGTCGGAATAGGGACCATCGACCTCGCGGCCCCCGACCTTCACCGAGCCCGATGTCTTCGGCACGAGGCCTGCGACAATGGTGAGCAGCGTGGTCTTGCCGCAGCCGCTCGGCCCGAGCAGCGCAACGAACGTGCCTTCCTCGAAGGCCAGATTGGCTTCGTCGAGCGCGACGACTTCCCTCGGCCCGCTGCCGAACACCTTGCGGACGTTGGATATCTCGACGAACCCCATCCCGTTCCTTTCCCGCAATGCCGCGCTCATCCGCCCGGTCCGGCGCGCCGGCGGAGGCCTTGCGACGAGTCGCTTGATCAGCTTGTATGTCTTCTGAAATATCTTATGATGTCTCTGTGGTCAACGGGAACCGCCGCCGGAAGCACGGCCCCGGCCATGCCGCAAAGAAAACGGATCGGAGGACCTTGAGATGCTGAAGAAACTGGCCGGCGTCGCCGCCACATTGTCGTGCCTCGCTGCGACCCCATTCACCGGCGCGGCGGCGGCCGAGACCAACGTCAAGTTCATGCTCGACTTCATCAGCCTCGGCCGCCACACGCCGTGGTACGTCGCGCTGGAGAAGGGCTACTTCAAGGAAGAAGGCCTCAACGTCGAGATCATGCCGTCGAAGGGCACGGCGGATGCGATCCGGGGCGTCGTCACCGGCATTGCGCAGATGGGCCTGATCGACGTGCCGAGCCTCGTCGCCGCCGGCAAGGCGGGCAGCGACGTCAAGATCGTCGCCGGCGCCTATGTCGAGGCGCCGTACTGCGTCTACACGCTCAATCCCGGCGCCAACGTCATCAAGCCGGTGCAGCTCGAGGGCCTCAAGTTCGGCTCGAGCTCGGCCTCGTTCATCCCGCAGATCTGGCGCGCCTTCATGCACATGAACGGCCTCGACGGCAGCAAGCTCGAGATCGTCAATGTCGATGCCGCCGCGCGCATTCCGATGCTGGCCGCCGGCCAGGTCGAGGGTGTCGACCAGTTCCTGATGGCGGCGCCGGCGATCCGCCGCGCCGCGCCGGGCAAGCAGCCGGTGTGCCTGTTCGCCGCCGACTACGGCCTCGACCTCTACTCCAACTCGATCGGCGTGAAGAAGAGTTTCCTCGACGAAAATCCGGAAGCGGTGCGCGGCTTCGTGCGCGCGGCGCTGCGCGGCTGGCAGTACACCCTCGCTCATCGCGACGAGGCCACCGCGATCATGGTCAAGAGCGTGCCCGCCCTCGACCGCGGTATCGTGCGCGAGGAGATCGACCTGCTGGAGCGCATCGCCGTCAACACCGACGTCAAGGTGAACGGCTTCGGGCATATCCTCCCTGAGAAGATGGCCAAGACCTTCGACTTCATCAACTCCAACGTCCAGGTCAACGGCGGCAAGCTGGAAGCAAACCAGACCTACGTGCCCGGCTTCATGCCGAAGACGCCGATCCTGCCCGAGCAGAAGTAGGCCGCGCAGCATCGTCACAAACACAAAATCCCCGGAGCGACGCTCCGGGGATTTTTTGTTGGGATAGACAGCGCACTCCCACTCTCAGCGTCATCACCGGGCAGGCGCGCAGCGCCGAGACCCGGTGATCCAGCTTATGGAGACTATCGCCGTGTCGCGAACAAGCTGGATTGCCGGGTCTTCGCCCGGCAATGACGCGGCGGGTGTGGTCAGCGCCGAAATCAAATCACATAACTCCGGCAACAACGCACTCGACTGCGCCCTCGCCGCTCAGGCCTTCGCGACCGCCTGCTTGAACTCGATCAGCACGTTCGAATAGGTCGTCTGGCCGACGTTCTCCAGCTCGTGCGGGATGCCGGCCTCGCGCCACATCACCTCGCCTGGGGTCTCCTTGGTCGAGCGCGAGCGACCGTCGGCAAAGCGCATGAAGTTGTCGCCGGGGGTCAGCGGCACGATCAGGTAAGGCAGATTGTGCTGGTGCCAGCCCTGGATGCCGCCCGGCGGCAGCGTCAGGCGCCACACCCGGATGGTGTCGTTCTCGAAGATAACCTCGTCGCCGATGGTGCCGAGGACGGTGCCCTCCGGCATGCGGATCTCGCTCATGTGCGTTCCTTCCTGGTGCTGAAGCGCGCCAGGAGGCGCGCCGGATTGTCGGTGAGATAGCGCCGGCGCCGCTCGGCGGCGAAGTCGCCGAGCTGGCGGCGCGGCTCGACGATGCCCATCGGGAACGGCCAGTCCGACCCGAATACGACATTGTCGGCGCCGAACGTACGGTCGGCAAGCTCGGCCGCGGCCTCGCCGTGGCAGATGCAGTCGACATGGATGCGGCGCATCAGTTGCGACGGCGCCGCCCGGCTGGTGTCGACGCCTGGCCGCGCCGTGGCGTGGCCACGCTCCCACCGCCCCGCGACCATCGGCGCGAGGCCGCCGCCATGGGCGAAGCACGGCACGATGTTGGGATGGCGCTCCAGGACGCCCGAGAACACGAGGTGCGCGATCGCCACCGTGCTCTCATAGGGATTGCCGAGCAGGTTGGTGAGGTAGAACGACTGCAGCCGACCGTCGGCGCACTCGCCGGGATGGAAGAAGACAAATGCGCCGGCGTCGTCGAGCACGCGCCACAGCGGCGCGAAGGCGTCGTCGCCGAGCGTGCGATCGTCGCCGGTGCCCGTCGGCATCGCGAACAGCGCATGGCCCCGCGCGATCCAGTCGGCAGCGATCGCCGCGGCCTCGTCCGGCGCCTCGACCGGCAGATGCATCAGCGGCCTGAGGCGATCGCCGGAGGTCGCGGCGATGTCGCGCAGGCCGGCGTTGAGATAGTCGGCCCAGGCGCGCGCGTCTGCGCCGCGCAGTTGCTGGCGATAGAGCGGTGGCGGTGCCGAGATCCAGGCCTGGCCGACACCGTTCTCGGCCATCCAGGCGATCAGCGCGTCGGGCTTGAACAGCGCCTTCATGCCCACCGTGTGGCCGTCGACCACCAGTACGCCCTTCGCGGCATCCCACACGATACCGTCGAACGCCGCGAGACGCTCCGGCACCACCGGCGCGAGATGGGCATGGACGTCGAGCAGGATGCGATCGTGCGAATCCGTCATCACGCGTGTCCCCGGATGCGGTTGTAGAGCCCTGCGATGTCGGCGTGGCCGAGCGGCAGGATCGCCGCAATATGGTCGTCCGGCCGCAGCAGCACAACGGTGTCGTCGCCGCAGCCGAGCCGCTCGCGCAGGCGGTTGCCGATGTCGAGCAGCGCACGCTCGCGCAGGCCCGAGTCGAGCGGCGCGTCCCAGCGCGACACCACGTAGCTGCGCAGGCCCGGCAGATCGTCAGGCGGCAGCACCGGGCGACGGCGCACGTCGGTGAAATACAGCGCCACGAAGCTGTCGTCGCAGAGATCGTGCAGGTAGACACGGCCGCCCCGCCCCTCGAACAGCGGCATGTCAGGAACACGGTCGCCCACGCGCACTGCGCCACGCTCGGTCTTGACCAGCGACCACTGCCCGGAGCCGTCGACATCGAGGCTGACGCCGAGCAGCGAGCGCGTCATGGCGTTGGCCCACGCCGAGCCGGACATCGCCCGCGCACCGTCGTTCTCGCCGCCCATCAGCTTGCGCGCCGCTTCCGCCATCTCGCCGGAGCCGTGCGCGGCCAGCGGCCGCTGCTCGTGCTCGTAGCCGTCGAGCAGGCTGTCCGCGGCCCAGCCGCGCAGCACCCAGGCGAGACGCCACGGCAGGTTGATGGCGTCGAGCACGCCGGTGTTGAGGCCGAGCGCCCACATCGGCGTGATCAGATGCGCGGCATCACCGGCGAGGAACACGCGGCCGTTGCGCCAGGTCGAGGCGATGCGGTGATGGACGCGGTAGGTCACGGTGTTGATGACCTCGAGGGCGTTGACCTCGCCGATGAAATGGCGCGCCTTGGCCTCGAGCTCGGCCGGGGTCGCCTCCTCGACGCCCGGCGCCAGCGGAAACAGGAAGCGCCAGCAATGCGGCTGGCGCACCAGCACCATCCACTCCGCCGGATCGGCGAAATAGGCGAGATACGGATAGTCGCGCGGATTGGCGGCGTCGAGGTCGACCTTGATATCGACCAGCATGTAGCGGACGTCGAGCGACGTGCCGTCCACCGCGATGCCGAGCTGGCTGCGCACGGTGCTGCGGCCGCCGTCGCAGGCGATCAGGTGACTGCCCTCGACCTCACGCACGCCGTCCGGCGTCTCGAAGCGAGCGACCACGCCATCGTCGGTCTGCGCGAACGACAGCAGCTTGTGGCGCAGGTTGACCGCGCCCTCGGGCAGGTCCGACAGGCCGTCGGCGAGCACCGGTTCGAGATGGTGCTGCGGCAGGTTGATGACGAAGGGAAAACGCGTCTCGTCGACGAGATGCTCGGTCATCACCGAGGCGCGGCGGGTGTTGGTCGCCCGCTCGATGTCGCCGATCTCGTCGAGCCGCAGCGCCCGCGCCAGCACCGCGCGATCGACGCGGTAGCGGCGGAACGCCTCGATGGTGCGGGTGAGGATGGTGCCTGCCTTGGTGTCGCTGGAGAACTCGCGGTCCTCCTCGAACAGGCGGAAGTCGATGCCATAGAATTTAAGGGCGAGAGCCGTCATCAGCCCGACCGGGCCGGCCCCCACCACCAGAACCGGTTTCATCGGCCGGGATCTCCTATTCGTCGTCTTCGTTGCGTGCGAACGCCATGTCGCGGCTGAGCAGCGACGCAGTCATGGTCGCGGCGTCGGACAAAAGGAACATCAGCGGGCCGACGACATCCTCGGGGCGGCCGACGCCGATCGAGGACTTCCAGCTGGCATCGTCGGCGCCGGCATTGGCGGCGCGGTACTGCGGCGTGTCGATCACGCCCGGCGCGATGAGGTTGACGCGGACGCGATGCTCGGCGACCTCCTTGGCCGCGCTCTTCACCCAGGCGGTCAGCGCCGCCTTGGACGAAGCGTAGGCCGAGGCCTTGGGCCAGCCCTGGTGCGCGAGGCCCGACGAGAACGCGATCACGGAGCCCCTGCGCCGCGCGATCATCGATCCGATCACCGCCTGGTAGCACCACATCACGCCGTTGAGGTTGATGCCGATCACCCGCAGCCATTCGGCCGGGTCCATCTCGTGGATCGCCGAGCGCGGCTGGATCGCCGCGGCGCAGACGAGACCATCGACCGGTCCGATCGACGCCGCGATCTCGGCAAAGCCGTCCATCACCGCGGCACGGTCGCCGACGTCGATGCGGCGGGTGGCGATGGCAGGCGCCTCCGCGCGCAGGCTGGCCATCGCCGTCTCGTCCATGTCGCAGACCACCACCCTGGCGCCGGCCGCGGCGGCGGCGCGCGCCAGGGCGCGGCCGATTCCGTTGGCTCCGCCGGTGATGGCGATGACGTCTCCGGTGGCGTCGAAGCGGACTTTCATTAGGGTGCGCTCATGGATGCGATGTCAGTCGTGTCGTGCAGATTCGCCGAGACGACGCGATTGCGCAACTCGCCGAGACCCGTGGCCCGGACCACCATCTCGTCGCCGGCTTTGAGGAACACCTGCGGCTCCCTGGCATTGCCGATGCCCGAGGGCGTGCCGGTGATGACGACGTCGCCCGGTTCCAGCGTCATGCCGAACGACAGCTCGGCGATCAGCTCGGCGATCGGAAACGCCATCTGCTTGAGCAGCGCGCTCTGCATCACCTCGCCGTTGAGGGTCAGCTCCAGCCGCGTGTTCGGCAGATCGAGCTCGTCCGGCGTCACCAGCCAGGGGCCGAGCGGCATGGTGCGATCGATGCTCTTGCCCTTGAGCCACTGGCCGCCATGGCGGCGCTGCAGGTCGCGCTGCGACACGTCGTTGGCGAGGCAGTAGCCGAACACGTGGTCGAGCGCCTGCGCCTGCGACACGCTGCGGCAGCGCTTGCCGATGACGAGAGCGACCTCGGCCTCATAGTCCCATTTGGCGGAGATGTGGGCGTCGAGGCCGATCGCCTCATGCGGCCCGATCACCGTGTTCGGCCCCTTGGTGAAGAACGTCGGCGCTTTGGGGCGGTCGACGTCCTGCCCCTCGCGCTTGCCACGGCTCTCCTCGAAATGGTCCCAGTAGTTCCAGCCGGTGCACAGCACGTCGCGCTGGAAGCGCTGGATCGGGGCCATCAGCTCGACGGATGCGAGCGGCGCGACCTGAAGATCGTTGCGCGCCGCGAGGCTGTCGATCGCTGCGCGGCCCTGCGCGATCAGCGCCACCATGTCGCCGGCCTCGGCCGGCAGCAGACGAACCTTGTCGCCTTCGGCGAGGGCGACGCGTGCCGCTCCCGCCACCTTGACTGTCGCCAGACGCATGATCGATCAGCCGTTCGGCAGCACGGCGATTGCGCTGATCTCGATGAGGTACTCAGGCTTCACCATCTTGGAGACCTCGACCATGGTGGACGCCGGCACCGGCGCCTTGAAGTACTCCTCGCGCACCTTGTGGATGATCGGGAAGTGCTCGATGTTGCGGACATAGACGTCGACGCGCACCACGTCGTCGAGCGAGCCGCCGGCGGCTTCCGCCGCGGCCTTGAGGTTCTCGCAGACCTGACGGGTCTGCGCCTCGACGTCGCCGATGCCGGCGATCGAGCCGTCGGCGCGGCGCGCGGTCATGCCCGAGATGAAGACGAGCTTGCCCCTGGCCTCGATGGTGGTGGCCTGGGAGAAATGGCCGTTCGGCTTGGCGAGCTTGTCGGTGGTGATCTGCTGCTTCATCGTGGTGGACTTTCAGTTGGAGAGAAGGTGGCCGAGATCGAGCCCGAGCGAACGGGCGGTGTCGATCAGGCTGGTCAGCGCTGCCGCGGACACGCGACAGCGCCCGGCGGCGCAGCTGCGCGCGGCATAGGCGAGTTCACCCGGCGCGTAGACACGCTCCACGCCGGGCGCACGGCGCGTCGCGGACACCCGCGACAGCTCCGCGCCGGCGCGCGTGGCGAAAACATCCGGCGCCACGAAGTGGCCGGCGTCGATGGCGAGGAACAGGTTGGCGCAGCGATAGGGCCGCGCCGCCGGACCGTAGAGCGGCGCGACCTCCGCGCCGATCGCGCCGTCGGACAGGCCGCCGCACAGGAGATCGACGATGAAGGCGAGGCCATAGCCTTTCGGGCCCGCCGCCGGCAGCAGCATGCCCTCGATCGCCGCCTTCGGATCGGTGGTTCCCGCGCCACTCTTGTCGGCGGCCCAGCCCTGCGGAATCGGCTGCCCCGCCGCGGCGGCGTTGCGGATCTTGCCCATCGCCACCGCGCTCAAGGCCATGTCGATTTCCGGCGCGAACGCGCCGGCGCTCGGGGTCGCGATCGCGATGGGATTGTTGCCGGTGAGCGGTTCGGCGCCGCCTGGCGCCGGCATCAGCGGCCGGGTGTTGGCCATCACCATGCCGACACAGCCTTCGTCCGCCATCATCCGCGCGTAGCGGCCGGCAGCGCCGAAGTGAAAGGCATTGCGCACGGTAACGGCGGCAAGGCCATAACGCTTCGCCCGTTCGACCGCGAGGCCCACCGCCTGACGGGCGGTAAGCTGTCCCAGCGCATCGTGCGCGTCGATCACCACCGCCGCCTCGCGGTCGGAGACGATCTCCCCGGTGGAGGCCGTCGACACCGAGCCGGCGCGCAGGCGATCGACATACATCGGCACCAGCATGACGCCGTGGGACGCGACGCCCTCGACATCGGCAGCGACGAGATCCTCGGCAACGATCGCCGCATCCGCCGGCGCAACGCCGACGGCCACGAAGATCGCCGCGACGGCCTCGGCGAGCGTCGCCGCCGACAGCATGCCGTCGGTTGCCGCGGTGGTCACCGCGCGTCCTCGTCGTTGTTGTACCAGGACGGCCGCTCGGGATAGTGCGGGCCGTCATACATCTCGACCACGATGGTCTCTTCGTGCGCCAGCGTCGGGCCGTGCACATTGCCCTTCGGGTTGCAGTAGAACGAGCCGGCGCGCAGCGTCACGCCGGTGCTGGTGTACTCGTAGTGGCCCTGCAGGCAGAACATGAACTGGTTCGACGCATGCAGGTGCGGCGTCGGAATGCTCGCGCCCTTGTCGAACCGGATCAGCGCGATCGACGCGCCGGTCTCGTCGTTTCGCCACAGCATCTTCTCGTGCACGCCCGCGAGCGACTTCGCGCGCCACGGCATGTCCGCCGTCTGGATCAGGATTTCAGCGAGGGACGGCATCCCCGGCGGGGTGGTCGGAGGCGTGGTGCTGGTCATGTCGGCTTCCAGATATCATGAGGTGAATTAGATGATATTTCACATGATACAAAAAGCAAGCCCCTTCCGCCGCTGCGACGGCGAGGACACACGATGTCCTTGATCGGCATGAAAATTCGTGGCGCGCGACCGTGCGCGCCGACGCCGCGGCGCAACCGGCGTACTCTCTCAGAACACCAGCGTCAGTGCGGCGGCAGCGAGCGGAACGCGTTGGGCGACATGCGCTGGAGCTTTTCCAGCCGGGCGCGCAACGCCGAGATATGGTCGAGCATGCGCTGCGCGGCGAGTTCGTCGTCGCCGGCGATCACGGCCGCCGCGATCTCGGCGTGCTGGCGGTTGGTCGCCGGCACGTCGATGGTCTGCCACAGGTTGAGATACCAGAAGCGCGTCGAGCGCTCGTGCAGCACGCGCGCGAAATCGCTCATGATGGCATTGCCGGAGAGCTGGGCGATCTCGCGGTGAAACCAGCGGTCGTTGGCGGTGAACGCGGCGATATCCGGCGGATCCTGGTCGACCGTCGCGGTCGCGATCTCCATCATCCGCGACAGCTGGTCGGCGGTCACCTCGCCGGCGGCGACGCGCCGCGCCGCCGCGCGCGCCAGCTCTGGCTCCACGGTGACGCGGGAGTCGAGGATCTTCATGATTTCCGCGAGGCTGTCGGGCTGCACGATGATGCCCTTGCGCGGCAGCACATCGACGAGGCCCTCGAGATGCAGCCGCTGCAGCGCCTGATGCACCGGCGTGCGGCCAAGCTTGAGCTGGGCGCAGATCGCCGCCTCGTTGAGGTACTGCCCCGGCAGGAAGTGCAGATTGATGATCCGCTCCTTGATGCTCTCGTAGGCCTGCTGCACCAGCGACTGCGACTTGCCCTCTTCGGGCTTGCCCTTGCTGGCGGACGCCGGCGCCTTGGGCGCGGCGGGCTTCTTCAGGGCGGCGGCCTTCTTCGGCGCAGCCGCCAGCTTCGGCGCGGATGCCGCCTTGCTCGACTTCGGGGTCGCGGCCATCGGCCAAGCTCCTCATCAACGACCGGACTGCCCGCCGGGAATCGTATCCAGATGACTATTCCTTGCGCAGCGGATGCGCAAGACTTTGCCATCACCAAAAATTGTTCCTGAAATATCTCGATTCGAATCCGTCTCCCGGCCATGCGGGCGGGCTTGTCCTCGTCGCGCCGCGGCCGGGCGTCAAGGCGCGGCGAAATACACGTCGGCAAGGTTGCCGCTGAGGCCGTCGGCGCCGACCGTATGGTCGCGCACCCGGCGGTCGTGGATGGTGAAGTCTGGCGCCGTGGTGATGCCGATGTCAGGGACATCGCGGGCGATGACCTCCTGGAACCTGGCGAACTGCTCGACCCGCTTGTCCGGGTCGACCTCCACCGCCGCAGCCTCGAGCAGGCCATCGACCTCCGGACTGGCGTAATGCGATCCGTTGCTGAACGGCACCCCCGGCTTGAAGTTCTTCGACCAATAGAGGCGCTGGACCCCGACGGTTGGGTCGAACAGGTTGCTCATGCCGTTATAGGTGAAGTCGAAGTCGCGGTCAGTGTAGACGCGCTTGGTATAGGTCGCGAAATCCTGCGACCGCACGCTGACGTCGACGCCGATCCGGCCGAGCGCCTGCTTGATGTACTCAGCGCCGCGCCGGTAGCTCTCGTTGCTCGGCACATAGTCGTGCACGAGGCGCAGCCGCACGCCGCCGTCGCGGCGCGGCAGGCCGGCTTCATCCAGCAGCTTCTCCGCTCGCGCCGGATCGAACGCATAAATCGGCAGGTCGGGAAGATAGAACCTCTTCAGGTTGACGCTGAACGGACCCGGAATGGGCGTGCCGTAGCCATAGTTCACCACCTTGTGGATCACGTTGCGGTCGATGGCATGCGCGAAGGCGCGGCGCACCCGCACGTCCTGGAAATACGGCTTGTCGAGGTTGAACTCGATCCGCGAAATGCTGTTGGTGTACTCGTAGCCCCTGGTCTCGAACTTAAGATTGGGCAGCGCCTTGAGACGCTCGACGTCGCTCAGGGGGATCGGCGTTCCCGGCGCGATCTGCACCTCGCCGGTCTCCAGCGCCGCCGCGCGCGCCGCACCGTCGGGAATGAAGCGGATGATCAGCCGATCGACATAGGGCTTCGGCGCGTCCCAGTAGTTCGGATTGCGCTCATAGGCGATGTGGCTGCCGCGCACCCATTCCCTGAACACGAACGGCCCGGTGCCAACAGGCGCATTGGAGACCGGATTGGCGTCCACCTTCTGGCCGTCATACAGGTGCTTGGGAATGATCGGCGTCTCTGCCGCCGCGAAGGCGCTGATGAGATAGGGCGCCGGCTTCGACAGGATGAGGATCACGGTGTGGGCGTCCGGCGTCTGTACCTCGGCGAGATTGCCGAAGGTGCTGCGCCCGCGTGGATGGACGTCCTTGATCGCCCGGATGGAGAACGCGACGTCGTCCGCGGTGAAGTCGCGGCCGTCATGCCACTTCACGCCCTGCCGCAGCGTGAACGTATAGCGCAGGCCATCGGGACTGACGGACCAGGCGGTGGCGAGCTGCGGCTTCGGCGTCAGGTCGAAGTCGTAGGCGAGCAGCCCCTCTGTCGCCTTCGCCGAGACGAAAACCGAGTTGAACGCCGTGTGCGCGATGGTGGTGATGGTGGGCGGTTCGGCGCTCAGCAGCACGGTCAGCGTTCCGCCGTGCTTGCGCTCGGCGGCGACCACGCGCCCGGCGGAGCCATCCAGCAGCACGGTTGCGGACAACGCAGCGCTGCCGAGCAGGAGCGATCGCCGGGTCATCGTCGACAGGTCGAATGGCATGGCTGCTGAGCTCCGCATTGGATGGACCGAACGTTGAAATCGAATGTCCACCGAAGAACGCCCTAGAGGGTGCCGTGCCGCGGCGGCTTGATGCCGTTGAGGTAGTAGTTGCCGACCGCGTGATATTTCCAGCGCACCGCATCGTGCAGCGTGTGAACGCGGGCGTTGCGCCAGTGGCGGTCATAGGCGTGCGGCGGCACGGTGGAGCGCGTGCCGGCCAGCTCGAAGAAAGTCTCGCTGGCACGCAGCGCGATGTCGTTGGCGAGCACCTTCGCCTCCGCCACCGCAATGGAGGCCGCGGCAATGGTGTCATCATTCGGGTCGGCGATCGCCCGATCGATCGTGCGCCCGGCCCGCTCCAGCAGTGCTTCCGCCGCATGGAGCTGGATTTCCAGCTTGCCGAATTGCGCCACCAGCAGCGGATCGTCGACGGCGCGCGCAAAGCCGCCGTCGCGCGCCGCCCGGGAGAATTTCGGCACGAAATCGATGGCATCGCGGATCGCCGCATCCGCGATCCCGACATCGATGCCGACATGGGAGATCTGCGAGACCGCGCCCTGCGGAAATCCCTCGTAGGCGCGATGCAGTGGCAGCACATGCGAGCTTGGCACCCGCACGTCGTCGGCAATGACCGAGCCGCTTGCCGTGATGCGCTGGCCAAAGCTGTCCCAATCGTCGATGATCGACAGGCCAGGGCTGCCGGCCTCGACGATCGCCACATGACGCTGCCCCTGCGGGTCAGCCGCGATGATCGTCACGTAATGGGCGAACAGCGCGCCGGTTGCATAAGCCTTGCGGCCGCGAACCAGGAAGCCGTCGCCGTCGGCAACGAGCTGCGTCTCGAGGGTATCGACCCGCGATCCCCCGGCCTCGGAAGAAGCATTGCCGAACCGATAGCCGCGCAGGATCTGTCCGAGGAAGAACGACTTCTGCTCGGCGGTGCCGAGCGCCGCCAGCCAGTGCACGGCACTGTTGTGGTTCTGCTGGATCTGCGCGATCGAGGCATCGGCGGATGCAAGGATCGCGAACACCTGCCCCACCGTCGCGTAGGACACGCCGGCGCCGCCATAAGCCCTGGGGACGTTGATCGCCCACAACCCGGCCTGTGATACCAGGTCGAGCTCCTCGAACGGCAGGATGCGCTGCCGATCACGCTCCGCGGCGCGGACCGCGATCTGCGCGGCGATCTCGCGGGCCACCGCAATCGCCTCCTCGTCGCTGCGAATGATCCGGGCGGGCGACTGCGGCCCACCGACACGACGGGGCGACGGCGCAGCCTCGGCCCTTGCTCCTACAACACTCATCAGGCTCTCTCTGCTCAATCCTTCACGCCTTGCGCTCACGCCGGCGGCTGCCAAACAATCTCACGCACCGGAACCGGCTTGGGCACCACACCCAGCCGGGTCAGGCGGTCCGCCGTGGTCTGTTGCGACGCGAGGATCGGCTCGCTGAGCGGCACGACGTCAAACCCGGCGCGTGCGTTGACCTCAGCCAACACGCTGGCCTCGATGCCCGTCGCCTGCGCGAGCGCAGCCGTGACCTCATCGCGATGCGCCTTCGCCCACGCGCCCGCCTCGGCCGAGCCTTCGACAAGATCGCGGACGAGCGCGGGATGGCTGGCCGCGAACGCCGCATTCGCCAGCAGGAAGCCGGCGTTGTCAGCAATGACGTCACCGCTGTAGGCCAGCACCCGCGTGGCGCTGCGGGCCTGCGCGATGCCCATGTAGGGGTCCCAGATCACCCAGGCATCGATGCTGCCGTTCTCAAAGGCGAACGCACCGTCCGCCGCGCCAAGGCCGACGGAGGTGACGTCAGTGAGCGACAAACCCTTTTGCTCCAGTGCCGCCGCCAGCAGGTTGTGCGAGCTCGAGCCTTTGGCATAGCCGACCCGCCTGCCCTTGAGGTCCGCGAGCGTGCGGATCGGCGACGCCTGCTTGACCAGGATGCCTTCGCTCTTGGCCCCCGAGGGTTGCGCGGCAAGGTAGACGATCCGGCCGCCTGCGGCCTGCACGAAGATGCAGCCGACATTGCCGGCGTTGCCGAAGCTGACACTGCCGACATCCATCGCCTGCAGCAGGTTCAAGCCCGAGGTGAACTCGGCCCAGTTCACCTTGATGCCCTTCGGCTCGAACCGGCGCTCGAACACCCTGAGCTCGCGCGCGACCAGCGGAATGCCGGTCTTCTGGAAGCCGAGCGTGATCGTCTCCACCGGCGCGCCGCGGGCGCCCCAATGACCGACCGCGACGGAGGCCCCGACTCCAGCAATCACGGACCGACGACTGATCATCGCGTCAACCCGCCATGGCGAGGCGCGGTCGCAGACGCTCCGACAAATCCCTCAAGTCTCATCACGCCGCCCGGCTCAGCCCCACATCGGCCAGTGGCTCGGCGGCGACCCAGTCGCGCACCGAGAAGTTGGCCTCGAGGAAGCCCCACTCGAACAGGAAGTCCTTGAAGCTCTCGATCGCATCGACGAACGGCGCATCGAGCGTGATGCCGAGCGTGCGATGCACATCGCGGCCGTGGGCTGCCAGCACCGCCTCCTCGCTTGTCAGCACCTCCTGGGCGATGATCCGCACCGTCTCGTCGGCGTGGTTCGCCGCCCATTCGCCGGCGCGCACGACCTCGCCAAGCAGCCCCCGCACCAGATCCGGCCGCTCCCGCAGGAAGGTGTCGTCGACAGTCAGCGTGCGGGGCGTGCCGGTGTTGACGCGGATGCGCGGATCGGGGTGGAAGCCGAACTCGGACACCACCCGCAGGCCGAACAGGTTCGCCAGCGAGACGCCTTCCGCGCCCTTGACATAGATCGCATCGACCTCGCCGCGCAGCAGCGCCGCAACCTCATGCGAATAAGTCAGCCGCCGGCGCAGGCCGAACAGCCGGGGATCACCGACCGGCACGATCACGGACTCGTTCGTCGGGATCTCGACGATCTCGACATCCCGCGCCGCCAGCCCCTCCAGCGACAAGGCCGACACCAGGCCCTTCAGCGCCGTCGCGCGATGGAAATCAACGATGTCGGCCGGGCGGCGCGCCACGCCGAAGCGGCGGCCGACGAGATCCTTGGTCGTTTCGATCCTGCTGCCCGGCAGCGTCACCACCGCCTGGAATTCATCGGTCCAGGTCAGCGCGACCAGCCGCGTCGCCCGCCCTTCCGAGCGCGCGCGCAGCGGCGGGATGCTGCCGCCCTGGCGGAACGACCAGGCAAGATGATGATTGAAATGGCTTTCACGAACGTTGCGATCCTTGGAGTCGACGATCGACTGCACCGCGATGTTCTCGCGCGCGAACAACTCCTCGACCCAGCCGAGCCGGACCGCGATGCCGAGCGGCGACGGCACCGGGCAGCGCGTGTACCAGACTGTTCCGGGATTGACGGCCATGACGTATTCCCCATCGTTCGTTGCGCGGTGAATAATCGATTGTTTTACTAGATTAAGCAACCGATCCGCGGAGCATGTCATGGCATTGATCGCGGCGCGGCAACACGAAACGCACTGCTGCCGGGGCGCGTGACAAAAGGAAATTTTCGTGGCCACCGACGGTATGCGGGGGACGCCTGCCGATGCCCGCGTGCCCCGCCAATCCGGACGACGGCAGCGTCGCCGATCCGGGTTTGCGTCACCGGCAGGAGCTCTCTGCCGAAATCGATCTTCCCGGATCGACCGCGGCGCGTCATGATCGCCGCGCAACATCGATTGGGCGCGCGGGCCCGACAGCAGCGCGCGAGGGAGGACATTCCGATGACACACGCCATTCGTTTCAACACCACCGGCGGCCCCGAGGTTCTGGTCTGGGAGGAGGTTGCGGTCGGCAAACCGGGGCCGGGCGAAGCGCGCATCCGCCACACCGCCGTCGGACTGAACTTTGTCGACATCTATAACCGCTCGGGGCTCTATCCGGTGCAGCTGCCGAGCGGCCTCGGCGCGGAAGCCGCCGGCGTCGTCGAGGAGGTCGGCCCGGGCGTCACGGATCTCGCGCCCGGTGACCGCGTCGCCTACGGCAATTCGCCGCTCGGCGCCTATGCCGAGGCCCGCCTGATCCCCGCCGACCGCCTGCTCAAGCTGCCCGACACCATCGACGACACGACCGCCGCGGCGATGATGCTGAAGGGGCTCACGGTGCAGTACCTGATCCGCCAGACCTATCGCGTGAAGGCAGGCGACACCATCCTGCTGCACGCGGCGGCCGGCGGCGTCGGCCTCATTCTCAGTCAATGGGCCAAGCACCTCGGCGCAACCGTCATCGGCACCGTCAGCAGCGACGAAAAGGCCGCGCTCGCCCGGCAGCACGGCTGCGCCCACACCATCAACTACACCAGGGAGGATTTCGTCGCGCGGGTGAAGGAGATCACCGGCGGGCAGGGCGTACCTGTGGTCTATGATTCCGTCGGCAAGGACACGTTCCTGAAATCGCTCGACTGCCTGGCGCCGCTCGGCCTCGTCGCGCTGTTCGGCCAGTCGTCCGGCAGCGTCGAGCCGCTCAATCTCGGCCTGCTGGCGCAGAAGGGCTCACTCTATGTCACGCGCCCCACTCTCTTCACTTATGCGGCGAAGCGCGACAACCTCGTCGCCATGGCCAAGGAGCTGTTCGATGTCGTCGGCTCCGGCGCCGTCAAGATCGACGTCCGCCAGACCTATCCGCTGAAGGAGGCGGCCCGGGCCCAGACCGATCTCGCTGCACGCAAGACCACCGGGTCGACCGTGCTGCTGGTGTGACGAGCGCCATCGTCTCAATCGCAAGGCCCATGGGCGCCGCCAGCGCCCATCAAGCCAATCACTTCAGCTCTCGTAGGTCATCGCGAGCAGCCGCTCGCGCAGCGGCGCGAGTTGCGCACTCGCCCCCTCCGCGCCGGCGGCGCCGTAGAACCACGCGCCATCGGTGGCGAAGCGCACGATCTCCAGGAGCGGCGTGTCGTCGGTGTCGCGATGGCGCGCGAGCCGTTGCTGCTGCCAAGTCGCCCAGAACGGCCGCAGCCGCGGCTCGGTGGTCATAGCCATGCTGAGCGCCGCCATGTCGCTGCCGAATGCGAACTCGTTGCCGGCGAGCGCGCTGTTGACATAGGCGCGGGTGAATGCGCCGTGCGGCTGCGGATCGTTCGCCATCAGCGCATCGATCTCGTCGTCGAGCCGCCGCACGAGATCGGCGATCAGGCCGTCCAGCAGCGTGTCCCGGCTTGGAAAGTGATGAAACAGGCCGCCCTTGGTGACCCCCGCGGCATCGGCCACCGCCTGGATGGAGAGACCCGCCAGCCCGTGGTGCAGCGCCAGTCGCGCCGCGGCGTCGAGCAGCGCCCGCCGCACCGCCTCCGGCTCCTTCTTCCGGCTGTAACCGCTGCCCGTCATCATCAATGCCCTGTCGCCCGGGAAAACACCTGCATCACCACGACGCCGCCGACGATGAGGCCGATGCCGATCAGCGCTGCCATGTCCAGCATCTGGCGAAAGGCCACGACGCCGACAACCGCCGTCAGCACGATACCAAGGCCGGCCCAGATCGCGTAGGCGACACCGAGCGGCATCGCCTTCAGCGCCTGGGAGAGCAGGAAAAACGCCACCAGGTAAAGCACGGTCATGGCGATCATCGGCCCCATCCGGGTGAACTGCTCCGACTTCTGCAGGAACGCCGAGGCCGCCACCTCACACACGATCGCGAGCCCCAGAGCCCCATAGGCCTGCAACATCGGGTTCATGACACGCCTTCGCTTTAAGATACCGACCGTCCGGTTTCTTAATAGCAGAGCAGATCCCGATCCGCCAAGGGCTTTTCAGGTCAGCTGCGGCAAAAAAGCCGGCCATATACTATCAGACAATCTGTCAATGTTATTGACAGGCAATCAGTGGCCAGCCACTTTGCCGCCAGCATCGGCCCACCCCCTCGTGGGCTTTTGGCCAAGCGCGAAGCGCAAACCAGCATTCAGGGAGGCAACCGTGAGCAAGACTGAAACCAGGGCGACGGCAGGACTAACCCGGCGGCGGGCTCTTTCACTCGCGGCCGCAGGCGTCGCCATGCCGTTCGTGCTGCGTGACGCGGTGGCGCAGGGCAAGGCGATCAATGTCGGCGTGATCATGCCGCTCTCCGGCGCCAACGCGCAGTTCGGCATCAACTCGCGCAACGGCGTCGAGCTCGTCGCCGATGAGATCAACGCCGCCGGCGGCATCAAGGCGTTGGGCGGCGCGCGCATCAACCTCGTGGTCGCCGATTCGACCTCGACCCCGACCACCGCCGCCAACGTCGCGCAGCGGCTGCTGACCCAGAACGACGTCGTCGCCATTCTCGGCGCCTTCGCCTCTTCGCTGACCATCGCGATCTCGGAAGTCACCGAACGCCGCGGCGTGCCGCTGCTGACCATGTCGTTCTCCGACCAGATCACCGGCCGCGGCTTCGAGAACATCTTCCAGGTCGTCGCCAAGGCCTCCGTGCTCGGCAAGGCGCAGTTCGACGGCACCGTGGCGCTCGCCGCCGCCGCCGGCCAGAAGCTGGAAAAGATCGCCATCATGTATGAAGACACCGCCTACGGCACCTCGCAGGCCGCCGGCCTGCGCGACGGCGCCAAGGCCGCCGGCGTCCAGGTGGTGATGGACGATGCCTATCCGCTCGGCATCACCGACGTGACGCCGCTGATCAACAAGCTGCGGGCTTCGGGCGCCCAGGCGGTGTTCCCGGTGTCCTATCTCAACGACTCCCTGCAGATCATTCGCGCAATGCGCCAGCAGAAGATCGCAATCCCCGCGATCGGCGGCGCCGCCGGCTACGTCATTCCCGACTTCGAAAAGGGCCTCGGCGAATTCGCCGAAGGCGTGCTGTCGATCTCGCCGGCCAGCTACGACCTCGCCCCCGAGCTCACCGAGCGCTTCCGCAAGCGCTATGGCTACTTCATGGTGCACGAGGCGCTGGAGCATGCGGTGTGCATGGACGTGTTGGGACAGGCGCTGGAGGCAGCGAAGTCGACCCAGCCCGACGCGCTGCGCAAGGCGCTGCACGACACCCGCTTCACGGGCGGCTGGACCAAGACCATGACCGGTGGCGCCGTGCAGTTCGACAAGACCGGCCTCAACACCCTCTCCACCCCGGTGATGGTGCAGTGGCGCAACAAGGAGCTGGTCACCGTGTGGCCGTCCGAGTTCGCCAAGGGCAAAGCGGTCTGGGCGAGCTGACGCGCTACCTCGCGCCCTCCTGACAGCACAGCGGAGAACGACTGATATGGCGGTGGTGCAAGCCATCCTCGACGGCTTGATGATCGGCGGCGTCTATGCCGTGATCTCGATCGGGCTGACCCTGGTGTTCGGCGTGATGGGCATCGTGAACTTCGCGCAAGCCGAGTTCCTGATGCTCGGCATGTTCGTCGCCTACTACGCATGGGCATGGCTCGGCCTCGATCCGTTGCTGGCGGCGCCGCTCGCCTTCATCATCGTGTTCGCGCTCGGTGCCGTGCTGCAGCGCCTGCTGATCCGGCGGGTGATGCAGGCGCCGGAGGTGGCGCAGATCTTCCTCACGGTCGGCCTGCTGATCGTGCTGGAGAACGCGGCGCTGCTGATGTTCGGCTCCGGCTTCCATTCGGTCACGACGCCCTACCAGACCTCGTCGCTGCAGCTCGGCCCGCTGTTCATCAGCGTGCCTTATCTCGCGGCGTTCGCGATGTCGGTGGCGTCGGGCCTCGTGCTGTTCGTGTTCATGAAGTCGAGCTGGTTCGGCCGCGCCATGCGGGCGACGGCGCAGGATCCGATGGCCGCCAAGCTGATGGGCATCAATGCCGACCGCATGCACATGCTGGCGTTCGCCCTCGGCGTCGGCCTCACCGCGTTCGGCGGTGCCGTGATCCTGCCGTACCTCACCGCCTCGCCCGCCGTCGGCGGCCAGTTCGTGGTGCTGATGTTCACGGTCGTCGTGCTCGGCGGCCTCGGCTCGGTTGCCGGCGCGGTGGTCGGCGGCCTCACGGTCGGGATCATCCAGTCGCTCTCGGCGCTGGTGTTCCCGATCCAGTTGCAGAACCTCGTGCTGTTCGTCGTCTTCATCGCGGTGCTGGCTCTGCGGCCCAAGGGCCTGCTGGGAGCCGCCCGATGACCCGGTCCGCCATGCGTCTCATTGTCGTTCTCGCCGTCGTCGCGCTCGCGATCGCGGCGCCCTTCTTCCTCGATCCCCGCGGCTACGCCATCCGCATCCTGTGCCTGGCGCTGCTGTTCGGCGCCATGGCCCAGTCCTGGAACATCGTCGCCGGCCTCGCCAACCAGGTGTCGCTGGGACACGCCGCGTTCTTCGGCATCGGCGCCTATACCTCGACGTTGCTGCTGATCCATTTCGGCCTCTCGCCCTGGCTCGGCATGATCGCCGGCGCACTGCTCGGCGCCGTCGCGGCGCTGCTGATCAGCCTGCCGACCATGCGGCTGCGCGGCCACTACTTCGCGCTCGCCACGCTTGCGTTCGGTGAGGTGGTGCGGGTTATCGCCAACAGCTGGGGCAGCCTGACCGGCGGCCCGGTCGGCCTGTCGGTGCCGTTCGCGCCGCCGAGCCTCGCCATGCTGCAGTTCAAGGAGACGCGGCCCTACTACTGGCTGATGCTCGCCGCGCTGATCCTGGTCACGCTGATCTTCCTCCAGATCCGCCGCAGCCGTCTCGGCTACCGCCTGCGCGCGATCAAGGAGAATGCCGACGCGGCGGAAGCCATCGGCGTCGACACCACCCGCACCAAGATCATCGCCGCGGTGATCTCGGGCATGCTCACCGCCTGCCTCGGCACGCTGTACGCCCAGTTCCAGTTCTTCTTCGATCCGGACACAGTGTTTGGCGTGGCCTCGGTGTCGGTACGCATGGCGATGATCGCCATCGTCGGCGGCGTCGGCACCGCGGCAGGACCCATCCTCGGCGCCTTCTTCGTCATTCCGCTGGAAGAATTCGCCAACCAGATCTTCTCGGCAGAAGCCGCTGGCCTGTCGCAGCTGGTGTTCGGCGTCCTGCTCATCTTGGTGATCCTGATCGAGCCCCGCGGCTTCATGGCAATCGGTCCGCGGCTGAAGCGCCTCATCGGCAAGGGAGGAAAGTGATGGCCGAGCCCCAGCTCCAGGTCTCCGGAATTTCCAAGCGCTTCGGCGGCCTCCAGGCGCTGTCGAATGTCTCGCTCGACGCCAATGCCGGCGAGATCATCGGGCTGATCGGCCCGAATGGCGCCGGCAAGACCACGCTGTTCAGCAATCTTGTCGGCCTGCACCGGCCCGACAGCGGCTCCGTCCGGCTGCAGGGCAAGGAGCTGGTCGGGCTGAAGCCGCATCGCATCGCGGCTACCGGCATGGTCAAGACCTTCCAGAACGTCGCGCTGTTCCTCGATTCCTCGGTGCTCGACAACGTCCTGACCGGCGGCTTGATGCGCCGCTCGGTCGAAGGCGCGCGCGAGCTCGCCCGGCAGTGCCTCGCGCGCGTCGGCATCAGCGCCATCGCCGACAAGCTGGCGCGCGACCTGTCCTTCCCGGAGCGCGCCCGCGTCGAGGTGGCGCGCGCGCTCTGCACCGAGCCGCGCGTGCTGCTGCTGGACGAGGCGATGGCGGCGCTGAACCATCTCGAGATGGACGAATTCATGGCGCTGCTGCGCCAGCTGCGCGAGGAAGGCCTGACCCTGATCATCGTCGAGCACCACATGCGTGCGATCATGTCGCTGTGCCAGCGCCTCGTGGTGCTGAACTTCGGCCAGCTGATCGCGACGGGGACGCCGGCCGAAATCTCCCGCAACCCCGCCGTGGTCGAGGCCTATCTCGGCCGCTCGGCGGCGGCATGACGGGAGGCCCTGGCATGACCACCGCAACGCCTCTGCTGGATGTCCAGAAGCTCAACGCCGGCTACGGCGCCGTCGATGTGCTGCACGACGTCTCGCTGACCATGAACGCCGGCGAGTTCGTCTGCGTCATCGGCGCCAACACCGCCGGCAAGAGCACGCTGCTGCGCACGATTTCGGGCCTCGTCGCCTCCCGCGGCAGCATCCGCTTCGAGAGCACGGAGCTGGTGGGACGTCCGTCGCACCAGATCCCGGCACTCGGCATCGCCCATGTGCCGGAAGGCCGCCATGTGTTTCCGGAGATGACCGTCGACGAGAATGTCATGCTCGGCGCCTATGCCGTGCGCCAGGCCGCCGATCTTGCCGAGCGCCGCGAGCGCGTGCTGACCATGTTCCCGCGCCTGCGCGAACGGCTGACCCAGGCCGCCGGCACGCTGTCGGGCGGCGAGCAGCAGATGGTCGCCATCGGCCGCGCCCTGATGCTGGCGCCGCGCCTGCTGCTGCTCGACGAGCCGAGCCATGGCCTTGCGCCCAAGGTCGTCGACGAGTTGCACGACACCTTTCTCGACATCAGCAAGACCGGCACCGCAATCCTCTTGGTCGAGCAGAACACGACGCTGGCGCTTTCGGTCGCGAGCCGTGGCTATGTACTGGAATCCGGCCGCGTCGTGCTCGCTGGCACCAGCCAGGAACTGTCCAACAACGACGCCGTGCGCAGCGCCTATCTCGGGCTGTGACGGCAACCCCGATCTTCACCACCACCCCCGCACGAAAGAGGCACTCCATGTCCCACAGCGAACAGTTCGAAAAAGGCCTGCAGGTCCGCCGCAAGGTGCTCGGCACCGAGTATGTCGACGGCAGCATCGCCAAGGCCGACGATTTCATGATGGCGTTCCAGAACATCACCACCGAGTGGTGCTGGGGCTATGCCTGGACCCGTCCCGGCCTCGACCACAAGACCCGCTCGATGCTCAATCTCGCCATGCTGACCGCGCTCAGCAAGCCGGTCGAGCTCAAGCTCCATGTCAAGGGCGCGCTCGCCAACGGCGTCAGCGTCGAGGAGATCAAGGAAATCCTGCTGCACGCCACCGTGTATTGCGGCATCCCCGCCGGCCTCGACGCCTTCAAGGCAGCCCACGAGGTGCTGAAGGCGGAAGGCGCGCTGCCCGAGAAGAAGTAAGCATCGATGACAAAGCGCTGGACACCATCCAGCGCTTTGAACGCTTCGCAAAGTGATGAAATAGGGTTTAGTGATCCGTCACTCTGAGAACCTGACTAGGAATAGAGCCACCGACCTGAATGTGTCGTCGCCGGGCTCGTCCCGGCGACCCCGCTTAGGGACGCAGTGCCTTCCTTATCGGGATGGCCGGGACAAGCCCGGCCATGACGAGTTCAATCGCAAGCCCCGTGTTTCACTGGCTTTGAGTCAGCCTCTCTGGATGACGTAGCTCACGTCCACCACCGACCGCAGCCAGCTCAGCCGCTGACGTGCGCTAGCGCCGCCGCAAGGTGCGGGCGGAACAGGTCGGGATGTTCACACATCGGGAAATGGCCGAGCCCGTCCATCACCCGCAGCAGCGCGCCGGGAATGAGCGCAGCCAGCTTCTCGCCGTCTTGCGGCGTCGCCGAATAGTCGTAGGTGCCGCACAGCAGCGCCACCGGCGTGCGTGACGCATCGATCCGCGGCGCGATCGCGGCGCCGTCGAACTCGTCGCTGTAGAAGGCAAGATCCCCGGTGTAGACCTGCGGCGCGCCCTGGGCATAGATCCAGGCGGCGCGGCGGCGCTGATCGAGCGGGCTGGTCGGGCTCATCAGGCCGCGCACGAAGGCGGGGTTATGCAGGGCGGCATGCACGGCGACATGATGCTGGAACGGATTGCGCCGCCCCTTGGAGCGGAACGGCGGCTCGATGGCGATCGCACCAGTGACGAGATCGGGCCGCGCTGCCGCGAGCAGCAGCGCCATGGCCGCGCCCATCGAGCCGCCGGCCACGATCACCTTCTCGCCGATCACCTGTTCGATGATCGCGCTGCACCAGCCGAGATAGCGGTTTGCGGTGAGCCTGTAGGGTTCGCCCTGCCAGCTGGCCGGCGGCAGCGAGCGGCCGTGAAACGGCATGTCCGGCGCGATCATCCGATAGTCGTGCGCCAGCGCGACATCGGACAGCTGGCCGAGAAACTGGCGGCCGTCGGCGCCGGCGGTGTGCAGGAACATGAGCGGCCGGCCCGCGCCCGCCTGCTCGATGAAGACATTGCAGACGCCCTCGTCCAGGGTGGCCGCATGATAGCGACCGGCGATCTGGCCGATGTCCCGCGCAACGCTGGCGGCGGCCGCGACCGGCGAGGCACAGACCAGCTCGAACAGCCGTTCGAGCACCGCGCGCGCCTGCGCGACCCGCAGCGGATCGCCCTCGACCACGAACGCCTCGTTGGCGATGGCGAGCGCCGTGAAGGCCTGGAAGCGCGGCGGCGGTGGCACCGTCAGCACCTGCTCCCAGGCGGCGCCATCGGCGCGCAATACGATATCGGCGGGCGCCTGCGGATCGAACGCGACGTCACCGTCGTCGAGCCGTAGCCGGATCTCCTCGCCCGCGCCGCGCAGATGCAGGCCCGCCGTCAGCCCGGCGCCGAGCCGGCGCAGTTCCGGATCGGCGAGCGCGGCGACGATGCGGGCGTGCAAGCTCATGCCGCGTGCGGGCGGTTGGCGTCGATGTCGGCGAGGAAGCGATAGATCTCGGTGTGGTCGGCGTCGGTCTTCAGCGTGCCCTTGGCCTGCTCCCACAGGTCGGCGACGGTCGCGATCTGCGGAATGCCAAGGCCGAGATGAGCAGCGAGATCCGCCGCGATCCGCAGATCCTTGGCCATCAGCGCCAGCGAGAACCCCGAGTTGAAGGCGCCGCTGATCACGAACGGCTTCATCTTCACTTCGGTGGAATTGTTGCGGCCGGTCGAAGCATTGAGCACGTCGACGATGGTCTCCGGCGCGAGGCCGAACGTCTGCCCGACCAGCAGCGCTTCGCAGGCCGCGATCAAGCCCGCCGCCGAGACATAGTTGTTCAGTGCCTTCATGGCGTGGCCCGAGCCGACGAGCCCGGTGGCGAAGATCGACTTGCCCATCGCCGCCAGCACCGGACGGCCGCGCTCGACCTCAGCCGCGGGACCGCCGGCCATGATCGCGAGCGAACCGTCGACCGCCCGGCGGACGCCGCCCGACACCGGCGCATCAATCAGCGGCACACCGAGCTTGGCGAGATCCGCCGCGAGGCCGGTGGTGTCGGTCGGCGCCGACGAACTCATGTCGATGATGAGCGTGCCCTTCGGCAGCGCCCGGGCGATACCCGCGTCGCCGAGCAGGACATCGCGCACGATCCGGCCGTTCGGCAGCATGGTGATGATGACACTCGCGCCCGCGGCGGCCTCGGCCGCGGCCGCGAACGCCTTGCCGCCCGCGGCTTCGAGCGCGGCGCGCGCCGGCTCCGACGGATCCGCCCCGCGCACGGTGAAGCCGGCGCCAATCAGGCGCTTCGCCATGGGCAGCCCCATCTGGCCAAGGCCGATCATCACGATGGTGGCGGGCGGTGTGATGGCGGGGGTGGTCATGGCGTTCGTCCTCCGGTCCGCGCAGGCAAGACGGCACGCCCAGCGGTGATATCAGATGTATCACCACTATCAGACAATCTGTCAATCTGAAAATATGAGACCGTTAGGCCGGCTTTTCGCCCTCTTGGTGGGCCAGCACGGCCAGCGCGATCTCCGCGGCCTTGGCGATGTGATGCTTGCACAGCGCTTCGGCCCGATCGGGATCGCGCGCGACGATCGCGTCATAGATCGCCCGGATCTCGGTGACGCTGTCGTCGAGCCGGCCGCTCTGGGTCATCGATGTCACCCGCAGCAAGGTGATGCGGTTGTGCAGGGTGGTGAGGGTCTGGGTGACGAACACATTGCCGGCACCTTGGGTGAGCACGGCATAGAAGCGCGTCTTCGCGGCGACGAGCGCGGCGCGATCATCGCCCTTCGCCGCAGTGGCGAAGCCGTCGACCGCGCGACCGAGCTCGGCGATCGCCGCGTCGCTGCCATGCTCGGCGAAATGACGGCCGGCGAAACCTTCGAGCAGCGCGCGAAGCTCATAGAGCTGGCGCGCCTCATCAGCGGTGATCGAAGAGACCTCCGGTCCGCGATGCGGCACCGTGACGACCAGGCCTTCGGCCTCGAGCTGCCGCAACGCCTCGCGCACCGACGTGCGCCCGACCCCGATCTGCTCACACAGCTCGCGCTCGATCAGGCGCTGCCCCGGCTTGAAATGGCCGGCCGCGATCGCGCTGCGAAGCTTGTCCTCGACCAACAGGCGCAGCGTGGCGGCCTGGCGGGGAACCTGGAGATTGATCGTATTCATTCCTCACTCGTCGCGTCGGCCATCGGGTGGCCATCGAAAACGACACGAAGCCCTTCATGCACAACATGTCAGATTGTCTGATAGCACGCAATATGACGCACATCGCGCCACGCGCACGACGGCGCCCGCGATGCGTCGGGATACATATAGAGTAGAGTGTGCGGTGAGGCGCGTGCCCAGCGGCTTGCGTTACCGGACAATACCGTCGGCGCGCAGCGCTGCAACGCGCTCGGGCGCAATCGCCCACCGCTGCAGCAGTTCGGCTGTATCGCCCTGGCTCTGACGGGCGCTGCGCGGCAGCGCCGGCGGGGTGCGGCTGAACCGCGGCCCCGGCGCGGGCTGGACCGCGCCGTCGATCTCCACGAATGTCCCGCGCGCCCGGACATGCGGATGATGCGGCGCCTCCGCTGCGGACAGCACCGGCGCAAAGCAGACGTCGGTGCCTTCCAGCAGGGCGCACCACTCGGCGCGCGACTTGCGTGCGAACGTCTCGGTCAGAATCGTCCGCGCCGCCGGCCAGTTGGCGCGATCCCTGACGTCGGGAAAGGTCGATGCATCGAGCCCGAGCCGCGCGAGCAGTTCGGCGCAGAACTTGTCTTCGATCGGCGCGATGCTGATGTATTCACCGTCGGCGCAGCCGTAGACGTCATAGTAGGGCGCACCGGAATCCAGGATGTTGGTGCCGCGCTGCTCGCTGTGCAGGCCGGCACCCATCATGCCGTAGATCGACGTCATCAATGTTGCCGCGCCGTCGATCATCGCCGCATCGACCACCTGCCCCACGCCCGAGCGCTCGCTTGCGAGCAGCGCGCAGACCATGCCGAACGCGAGATACAGTCCGCCGCCGCCGAAATCGCCGACGAGGTTGAGCGGCGGGGTCGGCGGCGCACCGGCGCGGCCAATGGCATGCAGCGCGCCTGACAGCGCAATGTAGTTGAGGTCATGCCCCGCGGCCGCGGCGAGCGGACCGTCCTGCCCCCAGCCGGTGACGCGGCCGTACACCAGGCGCGGATTGACCGCGAGACAGGCGTCCGGGCCGAGACCGAGGCGCTCCATGACGCCGGGACGGAAGCCTTCGACGAGACCGTCGGCGGACGCGACGAGATCCAGCGCGCAGGCGACGCCGTCCGGACGCTTGAGGTCGATCGCCACCGCCTGGCGCCCCCGCGCCAGGAAATCGAACTGTTTGGGCTTGGCGATGCCGAGCCCGCTCGGCTGCAAACGGTCGATCCGGATCACATCGGCGCCGAGATCGGCCAGCAGCATCGCGGTCATCGGCGCCGGGCCAATGCCGGCGAACTCGACGACGCGCAGGCCGGACAGCGGCCCCTTGCGCTCATCGCCCGACACATGTTGTCCGGCTGATACTGTCATGCCTTGCGCTCCCTCTGCCACATCCCTTGCGCCAGCGTCTCGCGATGCTCCGGAGCGGCGATGGCGATCATGCGTTGCGCCCGTTCGGCGAGCCCGCAGCCGCGCAGTTCGGCGACGCCCCATTCGGTGACGATGGCGTCGACATCGGCGCGCGATGTCGTCACCGTCTCGACCTCAGGCACGATCCGGCTCGCGCCCTTGGGTGTCGTTGCCGGCAGTGCGATGATGGCGCGGCCGCCCGGCGAGGCGTTGGCGCCCCGAACGAAATCCACCTGCCCGCCGATCGCGCCGATGGCAACGCCATCGATGGTTTCGGCATTGACGCTACCATCAAGGGTAACCTGCAGCGCCGAGTTGATCGCAACGAGACGGTTGACACGACCGAGCACCGCAGCGGCATGAGTATAGGACGTCGGCCGCACCGCGATCGCCGGATTGCGGTGGGCGAAGTCATAGAGCCGCCGTGTGCCGATCAGCTGGTTGGTGACAGTCAGGCCAATATCGATGCCTTTACGGGCATTGGTCAGAGCACCGCAGGCAATGAGATCCACCACCGCGTCGTTGATCAGACCGGAGTGGATGCCGAGGTCGCGAACATGGGACAACGACGACAGGATGGCGTCGGGAATCCGCCCGACGCCGAACTGCAGCGTGCTGCCGTCGGCGACCAGGCCCGCGGCATGGGCGGCAATGCGCCGTGAGACATCATCGAGCTCGCCCGCCGGCAATTCCAGCGGCAGGAGGTCGGCGGCAACGCGGATGTGCAGCGGGATGTCCGCCGGCCATTCGGCACCGAATGTCCAGGGCGCATGCGGATTGATCTCGGCGATGACGAGGCGTGCGCGCCGGGCCGCATCGATGACGTAGTCGTTGGACAGGCTGGCGCTGAGGCGCCCGTCCTCGTCCACCGCGAGCTGGACAAGGACGACATCGGCGCGGTGACGGCCGGAGGCGAAGTCGGCGCAGAACGCGCTGTAATGGCTGGGCACGACGTCGAGCCGCCCCGCCTCGGCGAGCCGCCGCGCCGCGCCGATCGCGCCATAGCTGCGGAACGCAATGGTGCCCGTGTGCTCCGGCGCGAAGCTCCGCGAGAACACCGGACCAACCACGATGGTGAACGGCGGCAGATGATCCTTCTGGGCCACCAGCGCCTTGGTCAGCGTGCGCGGCTCAGCGGTGGCCTGGCCGCACACCACGACGTCGCCGGCCCTGATCAGCCCGGCGAAATCGAGTGCGGCAGCCGTCATGACGTCATCCATCAGCCAGCCCCCGTCGACAGCCAAACCGTCAGTACGACTTCGGCAGGCCCAGCACCTTCTCGGCGATGAAGCTCAGCGCCAGCTGCGGACTGATCGGCGCGATGCGCGGGATCAGCACCTCGCGCAGGTAGCGCTCGACATGGAATTCCTTGGCATAGCCGAAGCCGCCATGGGTCATCACCGCCTGCTCGCAGGCGCGGAAGCCGGCCTCGCCCGCGAGATATTTCGCGGCATTGGCGGCGGCACCGCACGGCAGGCCTTTGTCGTACTGCCACGCCGCCGACATCACCATCAGCCAAGCGGCCTCGAGCTCGGTCCAGTTCACCGCCAGCGGATGCTGGATTCCCTGGTTCTGGCCGATCGGGCGGTTGAACACGTTGCGCGTCCTCGCGTAGTCGGTGGCGCGCGCCAGCGCCAGCTTGCCGAGCCCGACCGCTTCCGCCGCGATCAGGATCCGCTCCGGGTTCATGCCCTCGAGGATGTACTGGAAGCCGCGGCCCTCCTCGCCGATGCGATCTTCCATCGGGATCTCGAAATCCTCAAAGAACAGCTCGTTGGAATCGACGATCTTGCGGCCCATCTTCTCGATCTCGTGGACCTTGATCCGCTTGCGGTCGAAATCGGTGTAGAACAGGCTAAGGCCGTGGGTCGGGCTTTTCACCTCCTCCAGCGGCGTGGTGCGCGCCAGCAGCAGGATCTTGTGCGCCACCTGCGCGGTCGAGATCCACACCTTCTGGCCGTTGACGATGTAGCGGTCGTTCTTGGCGACCGCGCGCGTCTTCAATTGCGTGGTGTTGAGGCCGGTGTTGGGCTCGGTGACAGCGAAGCAGGCTTTCTCGCGCCCCTCGACCATCGGCGGCAGCATGCGCCGGCGCTGCTCCTCGGTGCCGAACACCACCACCGGATTGAGGCCGAACACATTGATGTGCACGGCCGACGCGCCGGACATGCCGGCGCCCGACTCCGAGATCGTGCGCATCATGATCGCCGCCTCGGTGATGCCGAGACCGGAGCCGCCATAGGCTTCCGGCACGCAGATGCCAAGCCAGCCGGCATCCGCCAGCGCCTTGTGGAAGTCGTGCGGGAAGCCGCCGTCGTGATCCTTCTTCAACCAGTAGGCGTCGTCGAAGCCGCTGCAGATCTTCGCGATGGCGTCGCGAATGGCTTCCTGATTGTCGGTGAGCGCGAAATCCATGTCGTTCGTCCTGGTTGATAGCTGTGGTGTTCGTCGGCGAAGGTTACTCCGGTCAGTGCTGTCCGGGCACCGCCTTGAGCGCGACAGCCCATGCCGCCAGCGCCTCGCTGCCCGGCTTGCCCCGGCCGTCGAGGCCGGACGCCCAGTCATGCGCCACGAGATCGAAGACCGACGTCATGGTCTTTTCATCCTCGGGCGAGAAATGGATCAGGCGGATACCCTTGTCCCGGGCCTTTGCCAGTGCCTCCTCTTCCGCATGCGCAAACCTGGCACAGCTCTCGCGGGTGATGCGTTCGCCTTCCTCCGCCAGAACCTGGCGGTAGGACTCGGGCAACGTCTTCCATTTCGCCGCGCTGATCGAGTAGGTGATCACCACCGACGACAGCGGCTCATTGACCGTGCCGGTCTTGAGCAGGCCGATCAGATCATAGGACGCCGCGCTCTGGTAGCCGATCATCGCGCCATCCAGCGTGCCGCGCGACATCGCCTCGTAGATTTCCGGCGGTGACATCCGGATCGGCACCGCCTTGATGCTGCGCACCATCAGGTCGAGCGCGCCGCCGGCGGTCCTGATCTTGAGCCCCTCGATGTCGGCGAGGCTGTTCACCGTCTTCCGGGTCGACAGCACGATCTGGTAGGTCGGCAGCACGAAGGTCACCAGCGGCCGGATGGCGTTGGGCGCATATTCCTTCACGCCGAGGAACTGACCGTCCTCCGCCAGATTCCAGTAGGCCTGTGTCGCCTGGCAGGCATCACGAAAGCCGCCGGGCAGCTCCGCCACCGCCGACAGCGGCATCTTGTCGGAGGCATAGGACGGCACGATGTAGCCGATATCGACCACACCCGACTGCGTCAGCCGCAACAAGTCCTTGGCCTTGCCGAGTTGCTCCGCCGGATAGTGCGTGAGCTTGAGCTTGCCGCCGGTGCGCTGCTCGACCGCCGCCATGAACGGCTTGGTGACCGCTTCATGGATGACATGGCCGATCGGCAAGCTGTCGGCGAGCCGCAGCGTGATCGCCGCATCCTCGGCGCGAACGGTGGCCGGGGCCAGCAGCGCGACCGCGAGACAACCCGCAAGGATCGATTTCATGGATGACTCCTCTGAACAGCAGCTCAGTTGCCCATCTGCGACGGCAGCCACAGGATGATGCTCGGAAACGCGACCAGAATCGCGATGGCGATCAGGTGGGCGATGAAGTGCGGGAAAGTGCCATGGAATACCTCCGCCACCGGCCGGTTGGCGTAGCGCGCGACGATGAAGCAGTTGAGCCCCACCGGCGGCGTGATCATGCCGACCTCAGCGGTGACGATCTTGATGACGCCGAACCAGATCGGATCGAAGCCCAGTGTCTTGATCAGCGGGATCACGATCGGCACCGTCAGCACCAGGATCGCGATCTGGTCCATGAACGAGCCCAGCACGATATAGCCGCACAGGATCAGCGTGATGATCACCCAGCGCGAGGTCGGCAAGCTGCCGATCCAGGCGACGAGATCCTGGGTCACATGGGTCAGCGTGAAGAAGTAGCCGAAGATCGAGGCGCCGATCAGGATCATCACGATCATGCAGGTGCCGTGGGCGGCGCGCAGCAGCGTCTTGTAGAGCGAGGCCGGCGTGATCTTGCCCTTCCACAGCGCAAGCACGAAGGCGCCGAACGCCCCAAAAGCCGAAGCCTCCGTCGGCGTCGCGACGCCGAGATAGATGGTGCCGGTCACGATCGAGAACAGGATCACCATTGGGCTGACCTGCCACAACAGCGCAAAGCGCTCGCGCCACGGCACCGACATGGTGCGCGGCGCCCGCGACGGATCCTGCCAGACCAGGAGATAGATGGTCGCCATGATGGTGATGGTGACGAGGATGGCGGGGATGATGCCGCTGATCAGCAGCTTGCCGATGTTGACCTCGGCGAGCAGACCGAAGATCACCAGCGCGACGCTGGTCGGCAGCAGCATCGACAGCGTGCCGGAGATCGCCACCACGCCCGCCGCCATCTTCGGCTCATAGCCCTGGCGGATCATCGCCGGCAGGCTGGTCGAGGACAGCGTCGCCGCCGACGCGGTGCTGGTGCCGCAGATCGCGCCAAAGCCGGCACCGGCGAGCGCGGTCGCCATGCCGAGACCGCCGGGAATGCGGCCGACCCAGGCCGACGCGGTCTTGAACAGGTCGTCCGCGACGCCCGACAGCAGCACAAGATCCGCCATCAGCAGGAACATCGGAATGGTGATCAGCTCGTAGGACGACACAGTGGAGAGCGGCGCCGTTTGCAGGATGCCATACAGGGTCGGCACACCGCCAACGATGATCAGGCCGACGGAGCCGGCGAACGCCATGGCGAAGCCGACCGGCGTGCCGATCGCGAGCAAGGCAAACAGCAGGCCAAGAACGAGAAGAGGAGTCATGTCCGATGTCGCCCGCTATTCGAAGGAATTGGCTTCGCCGGCCCCGGTGATCGGCGGCAGCGGATAAAGGTCGCGCCCGGCGGCGAGGCTGAGGAGATGGCCGACGAGCTGCAGCAGCAGTCGCAGCACCAGCACGCCGCAGCCGAACGGCACCAGCGCCGCGGAGATCCAGGTCGGCCACGGAATGGCCCCCGCCAGCACGTCGCCCTGCTGGTAGTTGTCGAGCGCGCGCTCGAAGCCAACCTGCGAGATCAGCCCGAACACGAACAGCCCGACCAGCGCCGTGACGATCTCGGACAGGCGACGCCCGGCCGGCGAAAAGCGATGCAGCAGGATGTCGACGCCGACATGAGCGTGCTCGCGCAAGCCATCCGACAGCGTGAGGAAGAACACCCCGGCGAGCAGGTAGAGCCCGATCAGGTCATAGGTGAAGCTGAAGGGGCGGTTGACGACGTAGCGCATGAAGACGTCGGCGACCACCAGCACCATGATGATGAAGAGAAAGGCGACCGCGATGAACGTCAGGATGCGTTCGATCGCGGCGAGGATGTCGCCAGCGCGCCGGATCACTTCCTGGCTCCTTCGGCGAGCAGGGCATCGAACTCCTTGAGCGCGGCGGAGGCCGGCTTGCCACGGGCATCGAGCGCGGCCGCCCAGTCATGGCCCACGCCCTTGAGCTTCGTCTTCATCTCGGCGCGCGTGTCCGCGGGGATCGGCTCGAAGGTGATGCCGGCCTGCTCGAGACGCTGGCGCGAGCCGTCCTGCTCCTTGTCGACATCGGCGCAAGCCTTGGCCTGGATCGCCTCCGAGGCTTCATCCATCGCGGTCTTTGCATCGGCCGGCAGCCGGTCCCAGGCAGCCTGGCTGATCGAATAGGCGACGATGAAGCTGCCGAAGCTGACACCTTCGGTGGCGTGCTTCACCAGTTTCTCCAGGCCGTAGGAACTGACGCTCTCCATCGGAAACAGCAGGCCATCGAGCGTGCCGCGCGACAGCGATTCATAGGCGTCGGGCGCCGACATCCGCACCGGCACCGATCCGATCGCGCGCAGCGTCAGGTCCTGCGCACCGCCGGTGGTGCGCAGCTTCAAGCCCTGTACGTCCTTAGGCGTCTCGACCTTCTGCTTGGTGGTGTAGACCTGATAAGGCGGCAGCACGACTTCCATCAGCAGCCGGATCTTGTTCGGCGCATATTCCTGCTTGGCGAGCACGCCCTGGCGGGCGCTCTTCCAGTACGCGACCGTGCCCTCGCAACTGGTGTGGAAGGCCTCCGGCAGTTGCGCGACCTCCGACAGCGGCATCTTGTCGGAGGCATAGGACGGCGCAATGTAGCCGATGTCGACGACGCCCGACTGGGTCAGCCGCAGCATGTCGGCGGCTTTGCCGATCTGCTGGTTGGGATAGTAGCTGAACGTCACCGCGCCCTTGGTGCGCGCCGTGACCTCGTCCATCCACGGCTTGAGCATCAGCCGGACGAGATAGTGCCCCGCGGGAAACGAGTCCGCGACCTTCAACTCAAGGGCCTGCGCCGGAGCGGCCACACCTGCGGCAAGCGACAGCGCGACCAGCGAACCGGCCCATCCCAACGATGTCTTCATGCGTTTTCTCCCGATGCCCTTGGCTGGGCTCGTCTTGTTTGGATAATTTGTACATATATGTGGACTAGATCGTCAATACACTGAATTATCCGAACAGAAATGCGTGCGACGCACGTTGACAGCACGCTTTTCAAATTTAATGTCCACACTAATGGACAAAATAATCACATAATATTCTGCGGGAAGGAATCGCGCCATGGGTCCCCTGAACGGCCTGACCATTCTCGACCTCACCACGGTGCTGATGGGCCCCTATGCGACCCAGATCCTGGCGGACATGGGCGCCAACGTGATCAAGGTCGAAAGCCCGGAGGGCGACATCGTCCGGCAGCTCGGACCGGGCCGCACGCCGGGGATGGGCGGCATGTTTCTCAACGCCAACCGCGGCAAGCGCAGCATCGCCATCGACCTCAAGAACAAGGACGGCCGCGACGCCCTGCTGCGCCTCGTCGAGACCGCCGACGCGCTCGTCTATAATGTGCGGCCGCAGGCCATGGCCCGCCTCGGCCTCGACTACGACACCCTCGCCGCGATCAACCCGCGCCTCGTCTATGTCGGCGTGTTCGGCTACGGCCAGTCCGGCCCCTATGCGGCCAAGCCCGCCTATGACGACCTGATCCAGGGCGCCTCGACCATCCCGACCCTGCTGGCGGCGGCCGGTGACGGCACTCCGCGCTACGTCCCGATCACCATGGCGGACCGCGTCGTCGGACTGATGGCGGTCAACGCCATTCTCGGCGGCCTCATGCACCAGCAGCGCACCGGCATCGGCCAGCGCATCGACGTGCCGATGTTCGAATCGATGGCGGACTTCGTGCTGATCGACCATCTCGGCGGCCTGACCTACGACCCGCCGCTCGATCGCGGCGGCTATGCGCGGCTGCTGTCGCGCTACCGCAAGCCATACAAGACCAGCGACGGTCACCTCTGCGTTCTCATCTACAACGACAAGCAGTGGCGGAGCTTCTTCGAGGCGATCGGCCGCGAGGACTTCCTGCAGCAGCCGCGCTTCGCCAACCATGCGGCGCGGCACAAGCACATCGACGAGATCTATGAGGAGATCGGCCAGATCTTCCTCACCCGCACCACCGCCGTGTGGCGCGAACTGCTGGAAAAGGCCGACATCCCGGTGATGCCGATGCACACGCTCGAGAGCATCCTCGACGATCCCCATCTCAACGCCGTCGGCTTCTTCAGGACCATCGAGCACCCGACCGAAGGCCGCATCCGCCAGATGCAGGTGCCCTCGACCTGGAGCGTCAGCCAGCCGCAGCCCGGCGGCCCGGCGCCGACACTCGGCGAGCACGGCCGCGAGATCCTGCGCGGCGCCGGCTTTACGCCCGAGGAAATCGAGCAGCTCACGACCAGCAAGGCGGTTGTCAGCGCCGCTTCCTGATCCAACAATGCCCGGCCGTCACAGCCGGGCAGACAAACGACCAACCACAGAGGACGACCATGGCCGGCTTGTATTTCGAGGATTTTTCGGTGGGACAGGAGTTCGCCCATCCCCTCACCCGCACCGTCACGGAGATGGACAACACCATGTTCAGCCTGCTGACGCTCAATCCGCAGCCGCTGCACATCGACGCGCACTTCTCCGCCAAGACCGAGTTCGGCCAGCGCATCTTCAACAGCCTCTACACCCTCGGCATCATGATCGGCATGACGGTGTACGACACCACGCTCGGCACCACCGTGGCCAATCTCGGCATGACCGACGTGGTCTTTCCCAAGCCTGTATTTCATGGCGACACGCTGCGGGCGACCACCAAGGTGCTGTCGGTGCGCGCGTCGAAGTCGCGGCCCAATGCCGGCATTGTCGAGTTCGAGCATCACGCGCTCAACCAGGACAACGAGGTCGTCGGCAGCTGCCGCCGCGCGGCGCTGATGCACCGGAGGCCCGCCTGATGCGCTCGATGCTGTTCGTTCCCGGCGACAGCCCGCGCAAGTTCGAGCGGGCGCTGCAAAGCAAGGCCAGCGCGCTGATCGTCGACCTCGAGGACTCGGTCGCCCCCGACAACAAGGACGAAGCACGCGGACTGACGCGTACCATGCTCGGCGGCCGCCGCGACGGGCAGCACCTGTACGTGCGCGTCAATGCGCTCGACACCGGCATGACCCTGCAGGATCTCGCCGCGGTGATGCCGGCCGCGCCCGACGGCATCGTGCTGCCGAAATGCCGCGGCGGTGACGACGTCCGCCAGCTCGCGTTCTGGCTCGACGCCTTCGAGGCCGCGGCCGGCGCACGTGTCGGCGCGACCCGGATTGTCGTGGTCGCGACCGAGACCGCCGGATCGGTGTTCGGCCTCGGCACCTATGCGGACTGCTCGCCGCGGCTTGCCGGCCTGATGTGGGGCGCCGAAGACCTCGCCGCTTCGCTCGGCGCCACCGAGAACGGCAGCGGCGGCCAGTTCCACAGCCCCTACCGTCTCGCGCGCGACCTCTGCCTGATGGGCGCCGCGGCGGCGGGCGTCGCCGCCATCGACACCGTCTATACCGATATCGAAAACCTCGCCGGGCTCGAGCAGGAAACCCGCGCCGCCCGCCGTGACGGATTCTCGGTCAAAGCGGTGATCCATCCCAAGCACGTCGACATCGTCAACGCGGCGTTCGAGCCGACGCCTGCGGAACGCGCCCTCGCGGAAAAGATCGTCGCCGCCTTCGCTGCCAATCCGAATCTCGGGGTCGTGCGGATCGACGGCAAGATGATTGACAAGCCGCATCTCAGGGCGGCTATGAAGACCCTCGGATTGACGGAGCTTCCTGCCAGCAACCAGGACCAATAGTGATCGTTCGACAGGCTGCCTACGTACTGGACATCCTCGAATACTTCGCACGGACCAGGCAGCCGGCTTCGCTCGCCGAGATCGCCGATCATTTCGGCTGGCCGCGCTCCAGCACGTTCAATCTACTCACCACCCTGTCGGAAAAGGGCTACCTCTATGAGCCACGGCCGCGCGGCGGTTACTACCCGACCCTGCGCTGGCTGGCGCAGGCCCGCGCGGTGGCGGAGGTCGAGCCGCTGCCGGAGTGGACCCACGCCCTGATCGCCGACATCTCGGCCGACAGCGGCGAGACCGCGGCGATCGCGGCGCCGTCCGGAACGCTGGCGATCTTCATCGACGTCGTCGAATCGAGCGCGGCGATCCGCTACTTCGCCCAGATCGGCCACCGCGTGCCGATCCATGCCGCCTCCAGCGGCCGCGCGCTTTTGCTGCAGTACTCCCCGGAGGAACGCAACGCGCTCTATCGCAAGATCGAGTTCAAGCAGTACGGGCCGACCACCCCGATCAGCATCGATGCGGTGGAAGCCGAGCTGCGCAAATCGGTCGAGCGCGGCTACTGCCTGAGCTTTGCCGACTACAGCCGCGACCTCGCCGGCGTCGCCCTGCCGCTGCCGGTCGGCGACCGCCGCCTCTCTGCGGTCATCGCCGGACCGGAATATCGCATGCGCCCGCGCATGGAGGAGATGGCGGCAATCATCGCCAAGCTGATCCAGCGCCACCGCCCCAACGCGGCTCAGCATCAGGTCGCTGCTGCAACCGCCGCACGGTGAGGCGAGACGGGCCAAGCGCGGCCTGCCGGACTGATCTGTCCCCAGCTGAGACCGAATCGCGATGTCCACACCGCGGCTGTTTCACAGCGCGCGGCCCCACACGGCCGGCTCCACCTCTCCCGCACCGACCTCGGCACATCTCCCCTGGGCGACACAGCCGGCGCCGCCGACCATTGACACCCCACCCGTTTGATAGAATAGTCACATCATAAGTCACAATAATATCAATCAATGTTACAATAGTCCCAATGGCGAAAGCCGAGGGGGGAAACATGAATCAGCCGCGCCCGGCAGCGACCGAGGGCCGGCCGTCAGCGCCGCTCGTCAGGGTCGAAGGCATCACCAAGAGCTTTGGCGGCGCACGGGCGTTGCGCGGCGTCAGCCTCGAAGTGCTCCCCGGCGAGGTCCACGCCCTGCTCGGCGAGAACGGCGCGGGGAAGTCCACCCTCATCAAGATTCTCAGCGGCGTTCACAGCGCCGACGGCGGCACCATCGACATCGCCGGCCGGCGCGCGGAGTTCGACAGTCCCTCGCAGTCGCGCGAAGCGGGCATCGCCGTCGTCTACCAGGATCTCAGCCTGGTGGAGTCCTTGAGTGTCGCCGACAACCTGATGCTCGGCCGCGAACCACGCAACCGCTTCGGCTTCCTGCGTAAGACGCAACTGATGGCGGAGGCCGAAACGTTCCTGAAACGGCTCGGCATTCCGCTCGACCCGCGGGCCAATGTCGGTACGCTGCCGTTCGCCTACCGACAGATGACGGAAATCGCCAAGGCGCTGATGGGCGATGTCCGCCTGCTCATTCTCGACGAGCCGACCTCGTCGCTGACCGGCGACGAGGTGCAGATCCTGTTCGACGCGATCGGCAAGGTGACCAGCCGCGGCGTCGGCGTGATCTATGTGACCCATCGGCTCGACGAAGTGTTCGAGATCTCGCAGCGGGTGACGGTGTTCCGCGACGGCAGCAATGCCGGCACCTTCGTCACCGCCGAGACCGACATGAAGCGCCTAGTGTCGGCGATCATCGGGCCCGGCCACGCCGCGCCGACGGCTGTCGCCGGACAAACGGCGTCGGCGCCGAGCGGCACACCAGCGCTCGCGCTGTCCCGTGTTGGCAACGACCGGCTGCGCGCGCTCGACCTGACGGTCTTCAAGGGTGAAATTCACGGTCTCGCGGGCCTGATCGGCAGCGGACGCACCGAAATCCTGGAGACCATCTTCGGCTTGCGCCGCGCCAACAGCGGCACAATCACGATCGATGGCAAGTCACGATCACCCGGCAGCCCGGCCGAAGCGATCGCCCATGGCGTCGCCCTGGTGCCCGAGGACCGCCATGTCCAGGGGCTGGTTCTCGAGCATTCGATCGAGCGCAACGTCACGCTGGCACGGCTGGCCCGCCTCTCGCGCTGGGGATGGATGCGGCAACGCGCAGCGATGGAAGGCGCTGAGGCCGCCGTCCGCAAGCTCGCGGTGAAGGCACAGGGCGCATCGAGCCTGGTCCGGACGCTCTCCGGCGGCAACCAGCAGAAGGTCGTGTTCGCCAAGTGGAACAATCCACGCCCGCAGGTGCTGCTGCTCGACGAGCCCACCGTCGGCGTCGATGTCGGCGCACGCGAAGAAATCTATGGCGTGATCCGCAAGGCGGCACAGGACGGAACCGGCGTGCTGGTGGTGTCCTCCGATCTCACCGAATTGCTGCTGCTCTGCGACCGCATCTCCATCGTCGTCGAAGGCGGCATCGTCCGCACCCTCGTCCGTGGCGAGGTCAGCGACGCCGAGGAGCTGCACCACCTGCTGCAGCGCTCTCAGACCGACTACGAACGCTTAGCCCACGAGTTGCCCGCATGACCGATCTCGACGTGCCCCGCATCGCCGCGTCCTTTACGCCTGCCCGATCGGAACAGCCGCGCAGGCTGCTGCAGACCCTGCTGCGCGGCGAGCAGCCCTACATGCTCTATATCGCGTTCGCGATCCTGCTGGTCGTCTTCAGCCTGGCCTCGCCGTGGTTCCTGTCGGTCGACAACTTCCTGAACATCGGCCGGCAGACCACACTGGTGTCGATCGTCGCCGTCGGCATGACCTTCGTGATCATCGCACGCCAGATCGACCTCTCGGTCGCGTCCACGCTGGCGCTGTCCGGCATGGCCGCGGCGCTGGCGATGGCCCATATCGGCAACCACTGGATCGTGGGCGCCCTTGCCGGGCTGGGCACCGGCGCGCTGGTCGGCCTCGTCAACGGTATCCTGACGACGCAGCTCGCGATCCCCTCGTTCCTGGTGACGCTCGGCTCCTTGAGCATGGCGCGCGGCCTCGCCATGATGGTCACCAACACCAAGCCAGTCATCATCACCAACGAGACCTATTTCCTGATTTTCGGTGAAGGCTCGTTTCTCGGCATGCCGGCGCCGATCGCCTGGACGCTGGGCGCCATCATCGTTGGCATCCTGCTCCTGCATTTCAACGTGTTCGGCCGGCGCATCTATGCCGCGGGCGGCAACCCGACCGCGGCGCTCTATTCCGGCATCCACATCAAGCGCGTGGCGACGCTCGCCTTCGTGCTCACCGGCACGTTGGCCGGCCTCGCCGCGCTGGTGCTGTCGGCGCGGTCGCATGCGGCGCGGCCCGACGTGGTGCAGGGCATGGAGCTCGACGTCATCGCCTCGGTGATTCTCGGCGGCTGCAGCCTGTTCGGCGGACGGGGTTTCATTCTCGGCACCCTGCTCGGCAGTCTGATCATCGGCACCCTCAACAACGGCCTCGTGCTGCTCGGCGTTAGCTCGCCGCTGCAGCTCGTCATCAAGGGCGCGATCATCGTCGCCGCCGTCGCCTTCACCAAACGCTGAGCGAGATTGGACGCCGCACGACCACCGTCGTGCGGTGTCGAGGGGCAAGGCCGCCAGCCTCAGTAAACAGGCGACCACAACGACAACGGGAGGACATCATGCGAAAGCCGGGACTGAGACAGAAGACATTGCTGACAGCGATCCTGACGGCGGCATCGACCGCCGCGATCGCGACATCCGCCCTTGCCGGCGTTCCCGACAGCTGCGTCAAGGGCGTCGACCTTGCCACGCTCGGGCCGAAATCGATCGTCGGCCAGGGGCCGCATGGCGAAAAGGCCGCTTCGCCCGATGTGCTCGCGCTCTCGGACGCCGACATCGCCAAGATCAAGGCCGGCAACTTCAAGGTCGGCATCTCCATGCAGACGGTCAACCTCGACTGGTCGCAGCTCCAGATCCAGGGCATCACCGACACGTTGAAGAAGTACGGCGTCACCGTCACCGGCGTCGCGTCCGCCGAGTACCAGGTCGACAAGCAGATCGCCGACATCGAGAACACCATCCAGCAGCATCCTGACGGCATCATCTCGATCCCGGTCGACTTTACCGCCACCGCTCCGACCTACAAGAAGGTATCCAAGGCCGGCATCAAGCTGGTGCTGATGGACAGCATCCCGACCGGGCTGAAGCATCCGGAGGAATACGCCGCGATGATCTCCGCCGACAGCCAGGGCAATGGCCAGATCGCCGCGCAGATCCTCGCGTCCTGCGTGCCGCAGGGCGCGACCATCGGCCTCGTCAATTTCGGCGTCGACTACTTCAGCACCAACGAGCGCACCAAGGGCGTCAGCGAGTGGATGAAGAAGAACCGGCCGGACATCAAGATGAAGCAGGTCGACTTCACCGACCCGCCGAAGGTGTCGCAGATCGCCGGCGACTTCCTCACCGGCAATCCCGACATCAAGGGCCTGTTCGCGGTGTGGGATCAGCCGGCGCTGGACACGCTGAGCTCGATGCGCGCACAGGGCATCGACGTCCCCGTCACCACCGTCGATCTCGGCCTGCAGTCGGCGATCGAGATCGCCAAGGGCGGCCCGCTGAAGGCGACCGGCTCGCAGCGGCCCTATGACCAGGGCGTCGCCGAGGCGCTGGCGATGATGAATGCGCTGCTCGGCAAGCCGACGCCGGCGTGGGTCGGCGTGCAGTCGCTGCCTGTGGTGCAGTCGAACGTGCTGGAATCCTACAAGACCGTGTTCAAGAAGGACCCGCCGAAGGAGCTGACTGACGCCTGCAGCAAGGCCAAGCCGGCCTGCAACTGATCATGGGCCAGGACGCAGGGCCCGGCTGTGCTGGGCCCTGCGGCGTCATGTAATACGGTGCGAGACGCGCAGGGATCGCGACGGACAAGCCCGCCTCGTCAGGCAGTCTTTGTCACATAATCCACCGGCAGCGCCTTGAACTGCTTGCGCAGATCGCTCGTCGCCGAACCGCCGACGATAATCCGCGAAAACGCATCGAGATCGGCAAACGACGCCGGCTTGAGGCTGCCGAGCTTGCTGGCGTCGACCACCAGGATGCTCTCCATCGCGGTCGCGATGACAGCCTGCTTGACCGCGACCTCGTGAAAGTTGGAGCAGCTCGCGCCGCGGAGCGGATGTACGCCGCCGGCGGAGATGAACGCCTTGTTGATGCCGAGCCGCCGCAGATATGACAGGCCCTCTTCCGACGAGAACGACTGCGATGACGGATGGTAGAGCCCGCCCATCATCATCAGCTGGGTTGCCGGCCGCCGGGCGACGATGGTCGCAACGTTCAGCGAATAGCAGATCACCGACAGCGGCAGGTCATCAGGCAGGCACTCCGCGAGCGACTGCATGGTCGTGCCGCAGTCGATGAAGACAGTCTCGCCTTCCCTGATCGATGCCGCCGCGGCGCGGCAGGCGAGCCGCTTGTCCTGGGTGTGCTGATCGATCTCCTGCTCGAGCGTGTACTTGATACCGGTCGGCGAAGCGGCGTTCACGACATAGCCGCCGAGACAGGCGAGCACCGCATCGGATGCAGCGAGATCACGACGCACCGTCATTTCCGAAACATTGAGCAACTCGGCGGCGTCCTTGAGATGCAGTGCGCCACTTGTCTCGACCGCCCGACGAAGACGTTGCAGGCGCTGCGCGCGTGTTTCACTCGGGCGCGCATTCGGAATCTCAGCCATCTTGCTCATGAATCCTGCTTACCCCGTTGACAACGGTCTTACAATGATGTGATGATCGAAACAACAAAATGTTAGAATAATAACAAACGCGCCACGGTTGCCGGCACCCGATCATGCATCGAGAGGGCGCGAGCATCGTTGGCCTGTGCGGGGAGGCACGTGTGCGGCCATCGCGACCGTCATCGTCTGACGGAGCCCTCGATTCCCTTGCATGCGTGTAGCGTTTCAATGTCGAGCAGTGCCTTGATCCCAGAACCATCCACTGTACCTTTCCGCAGCCGCGACCGGGCGCACGCGCCGACCGCGGCATTCCCGCGCAACGACGGCTGCGCGCTCGAGATGGATTGGGTGGATGACATCCGCATCAATCTCTCGGCCGCCGAGCGCCGTGTCGCGACCCTGCCCGGCCGACGCACGGTGAAGAACGACGCCCAGGCCGCATGGCTGCTGAAAGCCATTGCCTGCATTGATCTCACCACACTCAATGGCGACGACACCACTGAGCGGGTGAAGCGGCTGTGCGCCAAGGCGAAAACCCCCGTGCGCGCCGACATCCTCGCTGCGCTGGGCTTTGCCGGCCGCGCCGTGCACACCGGCGCCGTCTGCGTCTACCACCGCTTCGTCGCCACTGCGGTCGAGGCGCTCGAAGGCTCCGGCATTCCGGTCGCCGCCGTCTCCACCGGCTTTCCCGCCGGCCTCGTGCCGCATGATCTCAAGCTCAAGGAGATCGAGGCGTCCGTCAACGACGGCGCGGCCGAGATCGACATCGTCATCACCCGCGAGCACGTGCTGACCGGCAACTGGCAGGCGCTCTATCAGGAGGTGCGCGACTTTCGCGCCGCCTGCGGCGCGGCGCATCTCAAGGCCATCCTCGCCACCGGCGACCTCAAGACGTTGCGCAATGTCGCCAAGGCCTCGATGGTCTGCATGATGGCCGGCGCCGACTTCATCAAGACCTCCACCGGCAAGGAGGGCGTCAACGCCACACTGCCGGTGACACTGGCGATGCTGCGCATGATCCGGCTGTATCAGGACCACACCGGCTTCAAGATCGGCTTCAAGCCGGCCGGCGGCATCTCTACCGCGAAGGACGTCCTCAACTACCAGTTCCTGATGAAGGAGGAACTTGGGCGCGACTGGCTCGAGCCGGACCTGTTCCGGATCGGCGCTTCCAGCCTGCTCGCCGATATCGAACGGCAGCTCGAGCATCATGTCACCGGCCGCTACTCGGCCTTCAACCGTCACCCCCTGGCATGAGACGCGGCCGATGAGCGTTGCACACTACTACGAGACCATGGACTATGGCCCCGCCCCCGAGGCGGACGGCGAAGCGCGCGCCTGGCTGAAACGGCATGACGCGATATTCGGCCATTTCATCGACGGCGCCTTCGTGACGCCGCGCGGCGGCAGGCACCTCACCACCTCCGAACCCGCCACCGGCAAGCCGCTCGCGAAAATAGCCGAGGGCTCTGATGCCGACGTCGATGCCGCCGTCGCCGCCGCACGTAAGGCCCAGCCGCAGTGGGCGAAGCTTGGCGGCCATGGCCGCGCCCGCCATCTCTACGCCCTGTCGCGCATGTTGCAGCGACACGCCCGGCTGTTCGCCGTGCTGGAAGCGCTCGACAACGGCAAGCCAATCCGCGAGACGCGCGACCTCGACGTGCCGCTCGCCGCGCGCCACTTCCTGCACCATGCCGGCTGGGCACAGCTGCAGGACCGCGAGCTCGCAGACCAGGTGCCGCTTGGCGTGGTCGGCCAGATCATCCCCTGGAATTTTCCGCTGCTGATGCTGGCCTGGAAGATCGCGCCGGCGCTCGCGGTCGGCAACACGGTGGTGCTCAAGCCCGCCGAATTCACCTCGCTGACGGCACTGCTGTTCGCCGAGCTCGCCGCGCAAGCCGGCCTGCCGCCGGGCGTCCTCAATGTCGTCACCGGCGACGGCACGACCGGCGCGGCGCTGGTCGCGCATCCCGGTGTCGACAAGATCGCATTCACCGGCTCGACCGAGGTCGGCCGCCTCATCCGCCAGGCCACCGCCGGCACCGGCAAGTCACTGACACTGGAGCTCGGCGGCAAGTCGCCGTTCATCGTGTTCGACGACGCCGACATCGACGGCTCCATCGAGGGCGTGGTCGACGCCATCTGGTTCAACCAGGGCCAGGTGTGCTGCGCCGGCTCACGCCTGCTCGTGCACGAAGGCATCGCCGAAGATTTCCGCAAACGCCTCGTTCGCCGCATGGAGACGCTGCGCGTCGGCCCGCCGCTCGACAAGGCCATCGACATGGGCGCCGTGGTCGCCCCCGTCCAGCTCGAGCGCATCAAGGCGCTGGTCGAAACCGGCGTGAAAGAGGGCGCGCGGAAGTACCAGGCCGCGACGGCGCTGCCTGCGGACGGCTGCTTCTACCTGCCGACGCTGCTGTGGAACGTGCAGCCGTCGTCGACGGTGGCGATCGAGGAGATCTTCGGCCCGGTGCTGGTGGCCATGACCTTCCGTACGCCGGACGAAGCGGTCGCACTCGCCAACAACACGCGCTATGGCCTCGCCGCCAGTGTGTGGAGCGAGACCATCGGCCTTGCGCTCGATATTGCGCCGAAGCTGCAGGCCGGCGTGGTCTGGATCAACGCCACCAACCTGTTCGACGCCGCGGTCGGCTTCGGCGGCTATCGCGAATCCGGCTTCGGCCGCGAGGGCGGCCGCGAAGGCATCACCGAATATCTCAAGCCCGCGGCCTGGGCCGGACGCAAGCCGCGGCCCGAGCCGGCGGCGCTGTCGCAGGCGACCGACGAGGCTGGCTTCGGCGTGCCGGCGCTCGACCGCACGGCCAAACTATTCGTCGGCGGCAAGCAGGTGCGTCCCGACGGCAATTATTCCCGCGCCGTGCTGTCGGCCAAGGGCAGGCCCCTTGGCGAGGTCGGCGAGGGCAACCGCAAGGACATCCGCAACGCCGTCGCCGCCGCCCGCGCCGCCGAAGGCTGGGCCAAAGCCACGACCCACAACCGCGCGCAGATCCTCTATTACCTCGCCGAAAATCTGTCCGCGCGCCACGACGAGTTTGCCGCCCGCATCGCCACCATGACCGGCATGACGGGGGCGAAGGCGAAGGCCGAGGTCGACGCCAGCATCCGGCGGCTGTTCAGCTACGGCGCATGGGCCGACAAGTATGACGGCGCAGTCCACACCCCGCCGCTGCGCGGTGTCGCGCTCGCCATGCGCGAGCCGATCGGCGTCGTCGGCGTCGCCTGCCCGGACGAGGCCCCGCTGCTCGCCTTCATCAGCCTGGTGGCGCCGCTGATCGCCATGGGCAACCGGGTCGTCGCGATCCCGAGCGAACGCCACCCGCTGGCGGCGACCGACCTCTACCAGGTGCTGGAGACCTCAGACGTGCCGGCTGGCGTCGTCAACATCGTCACCGGCGGCCGTAATGCTCTCGTAAAAGTCCTGGCCGAACATGACGACGTCGACGCGCTGTGGGTGTTCGGCTCGAAGGAGGCCTCCGCCACGGCGGAGAAGCTGTCGATCGGCAATCTCAAGCGCACGCTGGTCGATCACGGCCTTGCGCTCGACTGGACCGACGCCCGTGCCAGCGAGGGCGAGATCCTGCTGCGCCATGCCGTGCAAGTGAAGAACATCTGGATCCCCTACGGCGACTAGGGGATCTCACCGACGGCGATCCCAACCCGGGCCCCGAGAGCCCGGGATGATCGCCGGGACGACGACGAACAGGAGGACACATGCTCAAGGCCATCGATCCGCTGCTCAATGCCGACGTGCTCTACGCCCTGCGCGCCATGGGCCACGGCGACCGTCTGGTGATCTGCGACACCAATTTCCCGGCCGACTCGATCGCGCGCCAGACCGTGCTCGGACGCCTCCTGCGCATCGACAATGTCAGCGCCGCCCGCGCCACCGCCGCGGTGCTGTCGGTGATGCCGCTCGACACCTTCGTCGACGACGCCGCGATCCGCATGGAGATCGTCGGCCAGCCCCTCGAAGTGCCGCCGGTTCAGCAGGAAGTCCAGGCCGCAGTCAACAGCGCCGAGGGTCGCTCCTGGCCGCTGGTCGGCGTCGAGCGCCACGCCTTCTATGACAAAGCCAAGGGCGCCTACTGCGTCATCGCCACCGGCGAGCGACGGTTCTACGGCTGCTTCCTGTTCACCAAGGGCGTGATCCCGCCGACAGGAGAATGACCATGAGCGGTAACGGCGTCGCCATTCTCGGCATCTTCGTGGCGGACCTCGCGTTCCGCGCCAGCGCCATGCCCGCGATCGGCGAGACCATCGCCGGCTCCGGCTTCGCCATGGGGCCGGGCGGCAAGGGCTCGAACCAGGCGGTAGCCGCCGCGCGCGCCGGCGCCGACGTCACCTTCATCTCCCGCATCGGCGGCGACACCTTCGGCGAGCTCGCGCTCAAGACCTGGAAGGCCGAAGGCATCGCGCCCCGCGTCACGCAGGTCGACACTGCGCCGACCGGCACCGCCTTCATCTATGTCCACGAGACGCGCGGCGACAACGCCATCATCGTGGTGTCGGGCGCCGCCGGTGACATCGATGAGACCGATGTCGATGCGGCGGCGGACGTCATTCGCGGCAGCCGCGTCTTCGTCACCCAGCTCGAGCAGCCGGTGGCGGCCGCCCGCCGCGGGCTTCAGACCGCGCGCCGCGCCGGGTGCATCACCATCTTCAACCCGGCGCCGGCCGCCAAATTCGACGACGACCTGTTCGGCCTCAGCGACTACATCGTGCCGAACGAGAGTGAGGCCGAGGCGCTCACCGGCGTCACCGTGAGCGACTTGTCCGCCGCGCGCCGCGCCGGCGACATCCTGCTTGCGCGCGGCGCCGGCACGGCGCTGATCACCCTCGGCGAGCGCGGCTCGCTGTTCCACACCCGCGACCTCTCCGTGCATGTGCCGCCCTTCGCCGCCGGCAAGGTGGTGGAGACCGCCGGCGCCGGCGATGCGTTCGTCGGCGGCTTCGCCGCGGCGCTGGCCGGCGGCGCCGAGCCGCTCGCGGCGGCGCGGTTCGGTTCGGCGACCGCGGGGATTTCCGTGACCCGGCCCGGCACCGCACCGGCCATGCCGCGGCGCTCGGAGATCGAGGCCTTGATGCAGGAGCACGCCCCGTCGTGATGCGGAACGATCCGATCAAGCACGTCTTCATCTGGCCGGCCGTCCTGGTCGTGCTGGCGATCTCGATCTTTCCGCTGATCTATTCGCTGACGACGAGCTTTCTCAGCTACCGCCTGATCCCGCCGCTGCCGCCGCGCGTGGTCTGGCTCGGCAACTATGGAACGCTGCTGCAGGAACCGCGGTTCTGGAACGCGATCCTGACCACGACGCTGATCGCCGTCATCTCCGTCGGCCTGCAATATGTCATCGGCTTTGCGGTGGCGCTGGCGCTCAATGCCCGCGTGCCTGGCGAACGGCTGTTCCGCGTCGCCTTCCTGCTGCCGATGCTGCTGGCGCCCGTCGCCGTCGCGCTGGTGGCGCGCATGATGTTCAACCCGACCATGGGGCCGCTCAACCAGCTCCTGACCCAGTTCGGCCTCGCCAACCTGCCTTTCCTCACCAACGGGCGCTGGGCGCTCGCGTGCATCATCGCGGTCGAGATCTGGCAGTGGACGCCGTTCGTGATCCTGATGCTGCTCGCCGGCCTGCAGACGCTGCCCGAGGACGTCTACGAGGCGGCGGCGCTGGAGAACGCCAGCGGCTGGCAGCAGTTCTGGGGCATCACCTTCCCGATGATGCTGCCGATCTCCGCCGCCGTCGTCTTCATCCGTCTGATCGAAAGCTACAAGATCATGGACACGGTGTTCGTCATGACCGGCGGCGGCCCCGGCGTCGACACCGAGACGCTGACGCTGTTCGCCTATCAGGAGGGCTTCAAGAAGTTCAACCTCGGCTACACGTCGGCGCTGAGCTTCCTGTTCCTGATCGTGATCACCATCATCGGCGTCACCTATCTCGCGTTGCTGCGGCCCCATCTGGAGAAGCGGCGATGAGCGCGCCTTCCCTCACCGGTCTGTCGGGCCGCGCCCGCTGGCTGGTCGCACTGGGCTGCGCCGTATGGTGCGCCATCACCATCTTCCCGCTGTACTGGGTGGTCGTGACGGCGTTCAAGGCGCCGCCCGGGGTCGTCGGCGGGCCGACCTACCTGCCGTTCATCGACTTCACGCCGACGCTGCAACCCTTCATCGATCTCTATCAGGGCATCCGCGGCGAATTCTTCCGCACCTTTCTCAACTCGACCATCGTCGGCCTGTCCGCGGCGCTGATCGCGACCGCGATCGGCGCGATGGCGGCCTACGCCCTGGTGCGCTTCGAGTTCAAGGTGCGCCTCGGCGCCGGCCTCGTCTTCCTCGCCCTGGCGCTCGGCGGCTACCTGCTGTTCAACGCCACGCTCGGCCTGACGCGGCCACAGGCGCTGCTGCTGGCATTCCCGATCGCGCTGGTCGTCGCCATCGCGGCCAACCGCGCAGCGCTGCCTGGCCCGATCCTCGGCAACGAGGACATCCTGTTCTGGTTCGTCAGCCAGCGCATGTTCCCGCCGATCGTCACCGCGTTCGCGCTCTACCTGCTGTACAGCGAGATCGGCCGCATGGGCTTCCAGCTCATCGACAGCTATGTCGGCCTGACGCTGTGCTATGTCGCGTTCTCGCTGCCGATCGTGGTCTGGCTGATGCGCGACTTCTTCGAGGCGCTGCCGATCGAGGTCGAGGAAGCGGCAATGGTCGACAATGTGCCGACCTGGCGAATCTTCGTCGGCATCGTCGTGCCGATGTCGATGAATGGCCTGCTGGCGACCTTCATGATCACCCTCGCCTTCGTCTGGAACGAATTCCTGTTCGCGCTGTTCCTGACCAACTCCAGATGGCAGACGCTGCCGATCCTGGTCGCGGGCCAGAACAGCCAGCGCGGTGACGAGTGGTGGGCGATTTCGGCCGCGGCGCTGGTCGCCATCGTGCCGATGATGATCATGGCGGCCCTGCTCGGCCGCATGATGCGTTCCGGCCTCATGCTCGGGGCCATCAAGTAGAAACAACAAAGTGAAGGGGAGAAGACACCATGTTGAGACGAACATTTCTGATGCTCGCGACATCCCTGGCCACCGCCGGTGCCGTCAGCCACGCCCAGGCGGCCTGCAGCCCGGACTATACCGGGGTCACGCTGACGGTGGCCTCGCAGACCGGTCCCTACATCGCCTCCGCGCTCAAGCTCGGCGCCGATGAATGGAGCAAGAAGACCTGCGGCAAGGTCAATGTCGTCGAATTCCCGTGGTCGGAGCTCTATCCGAAGATCGCGACCTCGCTCACGTCAGGCGACGCCACCTTCGACCTCGTCAGCTTCGCTCCGGCATGGCTGCCAGACTTCGTGCCTTATCTCAGCGAGATGCCCAAGGACATGCAGTCCGGCAAGGACTGGGACGACGTCGAGCCGGCGTATCGCGAGCGGCTGATGGTGTGGGAAGGCAAGATCTACTCGCAGTCCATGGACGGCGACGTCCACACCTACACTTACCGCAAGGACTTGTTCGACGATCCCAAGGAGAAGGACGCCTTCAAGGCCAAGTACGGCTATGACCTCGCGCCGCCCAAGACCTGGAAGCAGTATCTCGATATCGCCGAGTTCTTCCAGCGCCCGGACAAGGGCATGTGGGGCACGGCGGAAGCGTTCCGCCGCGGCGGCCAGCAGTTCTGGTTCTTCTTCAGCCACGCGGCCGCCTACGCCAACAACCCGAACTATCCCGGCGCGATGTTCTTCGACCCGGAGACCATGGACGCTGAGATCAACAACCCGGGCTGGGTCAAGGGCCTGGAAGAGTACATCCGCGCCTCCAAGCTCGGGCCTCCAAATGCGCTGAACTTCTCGTTCGGCGAGGTCAACGCGGCGGTCGCCGGCGGCCAGGTGGCCGAGTCGATCGGCTGGGGTGACACCGGTGTCATCGCCGCCGATCCCAAGCAGTCGAAGATCTCGGGCAAGGTCGGCTCCGCGGTGCTGCCGGGCTCGGACGAAATCTGGAACGCCAAGACCAAGACCTGGGACAAGTTCCCGCAAGTGCTGCCCGCGCCCTTCATGGCATTCGGCGGCTGGCAGATCGCGGTGCCGAAGGCCGGCAAGAATCAGAAGGCGGCCTGGGATTTCGTCAAGACGCTGACCAGCCCTGAAGTCTCCGGCCAGGCCGCGATCACCGGCGGCACCGGCGTCAACCCCTACCGCAAGTCGCACACCGCCAATCTCGAGCTGTGGAGCAAGATCTTCACGCCGGTCGAGGCCAAGGAATATCTTGGCGCGCAATCGGACTCGATCAACGGCAAGAATGTCGCGCTCGACATGCGCTTGCCCGGCTATTTCTCCTACACTGAGGTGGTGGAGATCGAGCTCGGCAAGGCGCTCGCCGGCCAGACCACCCCGAAGGCCGCGCTCGATGCGGTGGCGAAGGAGTGGAACCGCCTGACCGACGAATTCGGCCGCGCCAAGCAGCTCGCCGCCTACCGCGCAGCAATGGGCCTGCCGCCGAAGAACTGATCTACGATCAGAACTGCCCGGGTGGCGCACCGCGTCACCCGGGTTTGCCTTGCCAAGAGATAGCTGCCAAGAGAAAGCGGAGCGATGGCGCACGTCGAGATCGACAACGTCAGCAAGTCCTACGGGACCTACAAGGTCATCGAGGGCCTCGATCTGACGATCGCGGACCGCGAGTTCGTCGTGCTGGTCGGCCCGTCCGGCTGCGGCAAGACCACGACGCTGCGGATGATCGCCGGGCTGGAGACGGCGACCGGCGGCACCATCCGCATCGGCGCGCGTGACGTCACCCACCTGCGTCCGGGCCTGCGCAACTGCGCCATGGTGTTCCAGAACTACGCGCTCTACCCGCACATGAGCGTCGCCGAGAACATCGGCTATGGCATGAAGGTGCGCGGCGAGCCGCGCGCGGACATCGACAAGGCGGTGAAGGACGTCGCCCGCGTGCTCGGCCTCGATCCCTATCTCGATCGCCGCCCCAAGCAGTTGTCGGGCGGCCAGCGCCAGCGCGTGGCGATCGGCCGCGCTATCGTGCGCAGCCCTGACGTGTTCCTGTTCGACGAGCCGCTGTCCAACCTCGACGCCAAGCTGCGCATCGAAATGCGCACCGAGATCAAGGCGCTGCATCGCCGGCTCGCCAAGACCATCGTCTATGTCACCCATGACCAGGTCGAGGCCATGACCATGGCCGACCGCGTGGTGGTGATGAACGGCGGCCGCATCGAGCAGGCCGCCGATCCGATCACGCTCTACGAGAAACCGAGCAACCTGTTCGTCGCCGCCTTCATCGGCGCGCCGAGCATGAACTTCCTGCATGGCGAACTCATCGCCCGCGACGGCGGCCTGCACTTCATGGGCCCGGCGGGCACCGCGCTGCGCCTGCCGAGGGCGCGCGAGGCGGCCTACGCCCGCGCCGTCGGCAGCGCAGTGGTTCTCGGCGTGCGGCCGGACCACATCCTGCACCAGGGCGCGCCGGACGGCTGTTCGATCCGCATGACCGTCAGGGATGTCGAGCCGCTGGGCCCGCATACCCTGGTGATCGGCTCCGTCGCCGGCGCACCGTTCACGGCGCAGATGCCGGTCGGCGTCGCAGCCCAGCCGGATCAGCCGTTCGAGGTAGCACTCGATCTCGATCGCGCCCATCTGTTCGACAAGGCGACAGGACAAGTCATCGTGACGTAATCTCTCCGGCGGCAGCTGGTCCATGCACGACATAAAAGGGCGGTCGAATGAAGCGGATGCCACTTGCAGGAGGTAGCATCGAACTGACCCGGCTGGGGCTGGGAACAGCACCGCTCGGTGGCCTGTTCGCCCCGCTCAGCGCCGCCGGCGCGGAGGCCACGATTGAGCGCGCCTGGTCGCTGGGGATCCGCTATTTCGACACCGCGCCGCTTTATGGCTTTGGCCTTGCGGAGCGCCGCCTCGGCAGCTTCCTGCGGCGGCAGCAGCGCGACTCCTTCGTGATCTCGACCAAGGTCGGCAGGTTGTTGCGCGCGGACGACCACAGGCCGGCGGAAGACGGCCACTACAAGGGCACGTCCGCGGAGCGCCCGGTGTACGACTACAGCTATGACGGCGTCATGCGCTCGGTCGAGGAGAGCCTCGACCGGCTGGGCCTCGGCCATGTCGACATCCTGCTGGTGCATGATCCGGATGCGCACTACGACGAGGCCATCGCCGGCGCGTTCCGCGCCCTGCAGCAATTGCGCGAGGACGGCACAGTGCGGGCGATCGGCGCCGGCATGAACCAGTCCGAGATGCTCACCCGCTTTGCGGACGCCGTGCCGGTGGACTGCTTCCTGCTGGCCGGCCGCTACACCCTGCTCGACCAGGGCGCTCTCGACTCGCTGTTTCCGGCGTGCCTCGCCCGCAACATCGGCATCGTTCTCGGCGGTATCTACAACAGCGGCATCCTCGCCGATCCGAAGGTCGGCGCAAAGTTCAACTACGAAGACGCGGACGCGTCCCTCCTCGCCCGCGCCCAGGAATTGGAAGCGCTGTGCCGCAAGCACGGCACCGAGCTCAAGGCAGCCGCCATCCAGTTCGGCCTGGCCCATCCGGCCGTCACCACGGCGCTTTTGGGCGCGCGCTCGGCGGAGGAGGTCGCCGACAACGCCGCCATGGCGGCGCTGGCGGTGCCGCCGGCATTCTGGCGTGAGCTGCGCCAGCGCGGCCTGATCGATCCGCGCGCGCTCCTGCCCGGCGAGGTGTGCCACCATGATCATTGATGCGCATCAGCACTTCTGGGATCCGCAGCAAGCGGACTATCCCTGGATGCAGGGCCCGGACATGGCACCAATCCGCCGCGCCTTCGGGCCCGCAGACCTCGCTCCACTACTGCAGGCGAGCGGCATCCATGCCAGCATCGTCGTGCAGTGCCGGTCCTCGACCGAGGAAACTGAAGACTTTCTCCATCTCGCCAGCGTCACGCCGTTCATTGCCGGGGTTGTCGGCTGGGCCGACCTGACAAATCCGGCCATCGGCGAGGAGATCGATCGCCTGCGAAGCCTGCCAGGCGGCGGCAAGCTGGTCGGCATCCGCCACCAGGTCCACGACGAAGCCAACCCCGGCTGGCTGCTGCGCGCCGACGTCCAGCGTGGGCTTGCCGCCGTGTTCGCGCGCGACCTCGCCTACGATCTCCTGGTGCGCAGCCGCGAGCTGCCCGCGGCGATCGCGACCGCTCAGGCGTTGCCCAATGGCCGCTTCGTTCTCGACCATGCCGCCAAGCCCCCCATCGCGACGGGCTTCGACCGGCTGTGGGCGGAGCGCGTGGCGCAATTGGCCACCCGCGGCAATGTCTGGTGCAAGATCTCGGGCCTTGCAACCGAAGCGGTCTGGAGCGACTGGGATGCGGATAGCCTGTTCCCCGTCATGGCCCATATCGCACTCCGCTTCGGCGAGGATCGCCTGATCTTCGGCTCGGATTGGCCGGTCTGTCTGCTGGCGGGGAGCTACGAGATGACCAAAGCCGCGCTCGACACGTGCCTGCTGCGCCTTGGCCCGGAGTTTCATCGCAAAGCGTTTGGTCCCAACGCGCTTGCCGCCTACCAGTTGAAGGCTGTGGCGACCGACGACTGAACGACGCCTCCAGCGTCGGCCACGCGGTCCCAGTGGATCAGCGTTCAGGCCGCGCCGGGCTCCGCCGCCACCACCGCGGTGAACTTGGTGAAAAACTCTCCGGCGAGCTTCTTTGCCGTCGAATCGATCAGCCGCGCGCCGAGCTGTGCCAGCTTGCCGCCAATCTGCGATTCAGCCTCGTAGTGCAGGATCGTTTCGGTATCGCTGGCCTTCTCCAGGCGAACGACGGCTCCGCCCTTGGCGAAGCCGGCGACGCCGCCGGACCCTTCACCGCTGATGCGATAACCGTTCGGCGGATCGAGATCGCTCAGCGTCACCTTGCCGCCAAAGGTCGCCTTGACCGGGCCGACCTTGATAACCACCGTCGCGGTCATCTGCGTCGACGATGACATCTCGAGATTCTGGCATCCCGGAATGCATTGACGGAGCACGTCGGGATCGTTGAGCGCGTTCCACACCTTGTCGAGCGAGGCCGGGACACGCTGGCTGTCTTTCATCTGCATGGATTATCGTCCCCGTGGAAGAGCGTTGTCAGACTGCACAGTAGCGCTCCTGCATGGCCTTGTCGGCGAGCAGGACATCGGCGCTGCTTTCGTGAACCACCTCGCCCTGATCGATGATGACGGCACGGTCAGCAAGGCGGAGCGCCCATTCGACATTCTGCTCGACAAGAAGCAAGGTGACGCCCTGGTCGCGCAGGCGGCGGAACAGGACGCCCATCTCCTCGACCAGCACTGGCATGATCCCTTCCGACGGCTCGTCGAGCAGGATCATTTTCGGCTTCGCGATCATGGCGCGGGCGATCGCCAGCATCTGCTGCTCGCCGCCCGACATCGTCACCGCCTCCTGACCGAGCCGCTCCTTGAGACGCGGAAAGCTCTCGGCGATCTCGTCGATCGCAACCCGCTCGTCGATCCCGGCGCGACTGGCCACGAGACCGAGCTGGAGATTTTCACGAACCGTCAGCCCCGGCACGATCCGTCGTTCTTCCGGAACATAGGCGAGGCCGAGATTGAACCGGTCATGGGCGCGTAGCGCCGTCAGGTCGACACCGTCGAAACGGATTTCGCCGCTCGTCTTCGGCATCAGTCCCATGATCGAGCGGATGGTCGTGGTTTTCCCGGCGCCGTTGCGCCCCACCAGCGCGACAATGGCGCCGCGCTCCACCGCAATGGAGATCCCGTGCAGGATGTGGCTCGCGCCATACCAGGCCTGCAGCTCCTTGGTCTCAAGCATAGCCATCGTTCTGTCCCAAATAGACGCGGCGGACCTCCGGGTCCGTCTGGATGTCCTGCGGCGTACCGTCGGCGATCAGGCGGCCGTGATGCAGCACCAGAATCCGGTCGCTGAGGCCGAGGATCATCTTCATCTTGTGCTCGACCAGGAGAATGGTCCGCTGCGCGGCCAGTTTCTCCAGCAGCGCGACCATCTCCTTGGTTTCCTCAGGGCCCATGCCGGCCGTCGGCTCGTCGAGCAGCAGCACCTCGGGATCGGATACGAGTGCGATGGCGATCTCGAGCGCGCGCTGCTGGCCATGGGCGAGAAGCCGCGCGCTCTCCCATCGCTTACTCGCGAGGCCGACCGCATCGAGCGCCGCATCCGCCCTGTCGCTGAGCTCACCGAAGCGATCGCGATTGGTCCAGATGTTGTACCTGGAGCGCCCCGCCTGCGCGGCGACGCGCACATTCTCATGCGCGCTCAGCTCCGGAAAGATGGTGGTGATCTGGTAGGATCTGGCGATGCCGAGGTGGACGAAGGCGTGCTGACGCGTTCCTGTCAGGTCGCGCCCCTTGAAGCGGATCGATCCGCTCGACGGCTCGATCACGCCGGACAGGATATTGAAGAACGTGCTCTTCCCTGCCCCGTTTGGCCCGATGATCGATGTCACCCTGCCCGGCAGGAACGCCGTGGTGACGCCCTCGAGCGCGACGAAGCCACCGAATTTGCGCCCGACCCCCTCGACGGCGAGAATTGGCTCCGTCATCGCGCGATCCTTTCCAGCAGTGTGCCCCACAGCCCCTTGGGCAGGAACAGGACGAACAGCACGAAGATCGATCCGACGATGAGCTGCCAGTGTGACGTCCACAGCGAAAACACGTCCTCCATCAGCAGGAAGGCGAGCGCGCCGACGAACGGGCCGAAGAAGCTGCGCGCGCCGCCCAGCAGCGTCATCATCACGATCATGCCCGATGTCTGATAGTTCAGGACGTCCAGCGGCACGAACGCGAGGTGCAGCGCCGACATCGCGCCGGCCAGCGCGCAGATCAGCCCCGACAGCGCGAACGACAACAGCTTGGTGCGCTCGACATCATAGCCGCATGTCCGCGCCCGCCGCTCGTTCTCGCGGATCGCCTCGATCGCCGCGCCGAAGGGCGACTTGAGGATCCGCGAAACCAGCCACAGCGCCAGCGCCGCAAAGACCATCAGCACATAATACTTGTTGACCGGGTCGAGGAAGTTGATGCTGACGCCGAACAGGTTGATCCGGTCCACCGTGAAGCCGCGCAGGCCGTTCTCGCCACCGGTCCAGGACGACGCCTGCAGCGCCAGGTAATAGACGAGCTGCGCCAGCGCCAGCGTGACCATCGAGAAGTAGATGCCGCGCGTGCGCGTCGACAATGCACCGATGATGAGCGCGAGGACGCTACCGCCCAGGACCCCCAGGGCCACCGCCATGAACCAGGGCACGCCGAACCGACCGATCGCAATGCCGGTGATATAGGCGCCGGCCCCGAAGAATGCGGCATGGCCGAACGACAACAGGCCGGTATAGCCGAACAGCAGATTGTAGCCGACCGCCAGAACGCCATAGACAAGAACATTGACCGCGAGCGCCTGCGACGGCAGCAGCCAGGGCAGCAGGCAGAGCACCGCGATGGACAGGGGCACGCGGCCGGCCGTCAGCATTGCGCCGAGGCCGGACGGCTTGCGTCCATTGGCGGGCACCGGGGCCGCAATCGCTGGGGAAGTCATGGATCTGCTCCGTTATGCGAACTTGCCGAACAGCCCCTGCGGGCGGATCAGCAGGACGATGGCCATCAGCGCGAACATGACGATGGTCGCCATTTCCGGGGCGAACAGCGCCGTCATGCTGATCGCGATCCCGACCAGCAGGCCGGCAACGACTGAGCCGAGCAGCGATCCCAGGCCTCCGATGACGGTGACGACAAAGGCCTCGGCCAGCACCAGCGAGCCCATTTCCGGACTGACGCTGCGCATCGGCCCGGCCAGCACACCGCCGAGCGCCGCGAGGCCGACACCGAGACCGAACACCAGCAGCCAGACCTTGCTGATATCGACGCCGAGGACGCGCATGATGGTGGGATCGCGCGCGCCGGCGCGCACGATCAGGCCGAACCTGGTCTTTTCCAGCCCCAGCCACAGCAGCAGCAGGACGGCAAGCACCACACCGATGACGAACAGGCGATAGAGCGGGAAGAAGCCGACGCCGAGATCGACGACACCGGTCAGTTGTGACGGCGTCGGGAACGGAATGCCGTCGCTGCCGAAGATCATTCGCACCGCTTCCACCAGCACGTAGCTGAGGCCGAACGTCAGCAGCAGCGGATCATCGATCGATCGACCGTACAGCGGCCTGATCAGGACGAATTCGATCAGCATGCCGAACACGCCGGTCATGATCGGCGCCACCAGCAGCCCCCACCAGAAGCTGCCGGTAAGCGAGGCGACCCACAGGCCGGCGTAGGCCCCGACCATGAACAGTGCGCCATGGGCGAAGTTCACCACGCCCAGCATGCCGAAGATGATCGACAGGCCGAGCGCGGTGATCACCAGGATCGCACCGAGCGCAACTCCGGAGAAGAGCTGCATCAGGATGAGTTCGATATCCATCGTGCGTCCCAGCGCGTCAGGCCGGGAAGCCGAGTTCGGTGCAGCTGCGCAGCACCTCCTCCGACGGGGCGTCGTTGGCCACGATTTTGAACAGATCGGCCTCGCTCTTCATATCCGCCTTCTTCTTGGATTCGAGCACGAGGACGGACTGGACCGACTGGTGATCGCATTTGCGATAATGCTGGGCGCCCTTGGCGACGTCGTACTTCAGCCCTTCCAGGCCAGCGATCACCTTCGGGGTCTCGGTGCCGCCAGCGGCCTGCATCGCCAGCAGCAGGGCGTTGAGCCCGGTATAGGCATAGGCGCCGTAGTCGGTCGGCACCGCCCCGCCATTCGCCGCGCGATAGGCATCGTTGAAGGCCTTCGCGGTCGGCAGGCTGTCCTCCAGCCCCCAGTAGTAATTGGCGCCGCCGACCACGCCCTCGAACACCTCCGGGCTGACCGCGAGGCGCTGGTTGTGCAGCAGCACCGGCACCACGATCTTCATCTGCTGCTTCATGCCGAAATCGACCGCTTGCTTGATCGAGTTGGCCTGGTCGCGGCCGAAATTGCTGATGCACAGGACATCCGGACGCATCGACCGCAGCCGTGGCATGAAGGTCGAATAGTCGGCCGCACCGAACGGATGCAGGATCTCGCCGACGGTCTCCGCGCCGATCGCCGCCTGGGCACGCTTGAAGCCGCGCAGCATCTCATGGCCATAGGCATAGTCGGCAACGAGATGGGCGACCTTCGTGCCCTTCTTGAAGGCGTACTGCGCGACGGCACCGGCCGTCATGTGCGGATTGAGCGCCTCATGGAAGGTGAACTGGCTGAAGTCCTTGACCTCGTTGATGGTATCGGACTGGCTGATCGACACATAGATGACGCCCCGCGCCCGTGTCACTTCGTTGACCGCGAGCTGCACCGCGCTCGACAGCGAACCGACGATGGCGTGGACCTTGTCCTTCTCGATGAGCTCGAGGGTGCGCGTCGCCGCCTCGCCGCCATTGAGCTTGTCGTCGCGAACCAGCAGCTCGATCTTGCGGCCGCCGATGCCGCCCTTGTCGTTGAACTGCCTGACCGCGAGCTCGGCGCTCTTGACCTGGTCCTTGGCCTCGGCCGCAAACGGCCCGGTCAGCGGCGTCGGAAAGCCGATGCGGATGGTGTCGTCGGCAGCCCGCGCGATCCATGGCGCCGCCAGAGACCCGGCGCCCACGCCAAACGCCACGAGCGCGTCGCGGCGCGAGATTTTCCGCCGACCGATTGTCCGGATTACGTCCGTCATGATGTCCTCCTCCATATGAGTTTCGGCTTTGTCTTGTTGGTCAGATCCGTCCAAGAGCCTTGAGGAGCCGCGCCGGTGTCATCGGCACCTGCGCGACCGAAGCTGCGAACGGCGCCATCGCGTCATTCACGGCATTGAGGGCGGCGGCCGCAGCCGCCGCGGTTCCCGCTTCTCCGACGCCCTTGGCGCCCAGTTGCGTATCGAGGGTCGGCGTTTCGACATGCCCGATGGCAATGTCGGGCATCTCGCAGGCCATCGGCACGAGATAGTCGGCGAGCGAGCCGTTGATGAGCTGGCCGCTGTCGCCATACAGGCATTCCTCGAAGAACGCCGCGCCAAGCCCCTGCACGACGCCGCCGCGGATCTGCTCGTCGACCAGCAGTGGGTTGATGATCCGCCCGCAGTCCTCGACGACCCAGTGCTTCAGGATCTTGACGAAGCCGGTGTCGACATTGAGCTCGACATGGCAGCCCTGGATGCCGTTGGTGAAGGCAAATGGATAGCCCTCGGGCGCAAAGTGATGCGCCACGGACAGCTGTGCCTGGGTCCCGGGCGGCAGCGTATCGGAGCGGAAATAGGCGATGCGCGCGATCTCCGACAGCGCGATGCGTGGCTGCGCCGTCGCGCCATCCACAATCCAGCCGCTGCGGATGTCGAGCCTGTCGGGCTGCTCCTGCAGGATGGCGCCGGCAACAGCCAGGACATTGCGCTTGAGTTTCTTCGCGGCCTGCAGCGCGGTCTCGCCGCCGATGCCTGCGCCGCGGCAGGCCCAGGTGGCGCCGCCGTGGGGGGTGACTTCCGTATCGCCGGTGATCACCCGCACATGCTCGCGCTCGACCCCGAGATGCTCGGCGACGATCTGCCCGATGATGGTCTCGGTGCCCTGCCCCTGCTCGGTCACCGAGATCAGGCAGCGCACCTCACCGGATGGCGTGATCTTGATGATCGCACCGTCCTGCGACGAGATGCGCGCGCCACCGACGCCGTAGAACGCCGGGCTCGGATTGGTGATCTCGACAAAGGAGGCGATGCCGATGCCGCGATGGACGCCGCGGGCCCGCAATGCGCGCTGCTCGGCACGCAGGCCATCGTAGTTCATCATCTCTCGCAGCTTCGCGAGGCAGGCGTGATGCGACAGCGCCTCGAACCGGTAGCCGGTCGGCGAGACGCACGGGTAGGCGTCGTCCGGGATGAGATTGCGGGCGCGGATGTCGAAGGCATCGACGCCGACGCTCGTGGCCGCGAGATCGACCAGGCGCTCGGTCACCGTGCATGCGATCGGATGCCCGACCGCACGGTACTGGCTCATCTGCACCTTGTTCTGGAACACGACCTGCAGATCGGCGCGGTAATTCTGAAAACCATAAGGCGCGCCGATCAGGCGGAACACCTGGTTGCCCTCGACGACGCTGGTGCGCGGATAGGCCGAGAACGCGCCGATGCCGGTGACATCCTCGACGTCCATGGCAAGGATCGTGCCCTCCGCATCCACCGCCATGCGGGCGCGGACCCGATGGTCGCGGGCATGAATGTCCGAAACGAACGACTCGAGACGATCGGCGACATACTTCACCGGACGCCCCAGCAGGATGCTCAGCCCGACAACTGCCATGTCTTCGTGATAGACATGCAGCTTCATGCCGAACGAGCCCCCGATATCCGGCGCGATCACCCGGACGCTGGCCTCGGGGATGCCGTAGTGGCGCGCGTAGAGGTCCTGAAACTGATACGGCGTCTGCGTCGCGTGATGGACAGTCAGCCGCGGCTCACTCGGGTCATAGTCGGCGACGATGGCGCGCGGCTCCATGGTGACCGCGGTATGCCGGCCGAAATGGAATTCATGCGCAACGACATGAGCGGCGCGGGCAAAGATGTCGTCGACGCCGCCGGTGTCGAGGCCGCCGCGGAAACAAACATTGTCGCCGAGTTCCGGATTGATGACCGGGGCATCCGGGGCGCGCGCGGCATCGATATCGACGACAGCCGGCAGTTCCTCGTAGGTGACGTGAACGGCTTCCGCCGCGTCCTCGGCCAGCGCGCGCGTCTCCGCGACGACCGCGACCACGGCCTGCCCGGCCCACACTGCCTTGTCGAGCGGCAGCGGCAGTTGCGGCGACGATTTCATGCCCTTGAAATGGTCGAGCGCGCCGATCCATGGCGCGCAGATCGCCGCGAGATCCTTGCCGGTTGCAATCAGGCGGACGCCCGGCATGGCGCGCGCCGCATCGACGTCGATCGAGACGATCCGGGCGTGGGCGTGCGGGCTGCGCACGAACGCCGCATGCAGCATGCGCGGCAGTACGATGTCGGTGACATACTTGCCGCGGCCGTTGAGCAGCCGCTTGGCGTTGGGGCGCGGCACCGAGCGGCCGATATAGGAGTTCGGCCGGTCGAGCGCGGTCAGCGGCGCGGTCATGCGCTTACCTCTTCCGTCGTGGCAGCCCCGACGCCAGCCGCGCGTCGCCGCGCGACGGTCTCGATCGCATCGACGATCGCCTCATAGCCCGTACAACGGCAGTAGTTGCCGGACAGGGCGTCGCGAATGTCCTCGCGCGAGGGAATAGCGCCTTGCGACAGCACGCTGTGGGCCGTCATCAGCACGCCCGGCGTGCAGAACCCGCACTGCAGGGCGTTGCGCTGGTGGAAGGCGTCCTGGATATCGGTAATGGTGCCGCGCTCGGACAGCCCTTCGATCGTCTCGACCACCGCGCCGTCGGCCTGTACGGCAAACATCAGGCAGGAATGGACGACACGGCCATCGACCAGCACGAGGCAGGCGCCGCAGACGCCCATCTCGCAGCCGGTATGCGTTCCCGTCAATTCCAGCGTCTGGCGCAGGAAATCGGCGAGCGTGTCGCGCGGCGCGACGCTGCGCGCCACTGCAACACCGTTGACTGACAGATTGATATCGACGGTCTCGCTCATGCGGGCTCCGCAATTCGTCCCAACAAACGGCCCAACAAAACGCGCGCCAGATGCAGCCGCATCGCGGCCGGCACCTGCTCATCGTCCGGCGGCGCCAGATCGGCATCGATCGTCGCCTGCGCGTCCGCCACGGCGGCGGGGATCAGGCTGCGGCCGGTCAAGGCCGCCTCCGCCTGCCGCGCCCGCACGGGCGTGCTGCCGACGGAAAAGAACACGATGCGAATGTGATCGACCCGGTCGCCGGTCATCTCGGCCAGGATGCCGCCGCCGACGAGCGCATAGTCACCGCGGCGGCGCGCCAGCTCGTCGAACGCCCAGCGGTGACGCTCCGCCACAGCAGGCACGTGAATCGCGACCAGCAGTTCGCCCGGCTCGATCGCGGTCTGGAACAGATCGACGAAATAGTCGTCGGCGGGGACGCGGCGCGCACCACGAGGCCCGACGATCTCGAGCTCGGCGCCCATGGCGAGCGCCATCGCCGGAAACTCGGACGCGGGATCGGCCAGCGCAAGGCTGCCGCCCAGCGTGCCCTTGTTGCGGATCGCCGGATGCGCCACGAACGGCGCCGCCGCGCTGAACAGCGGCGCATGGCGCGCGATCAACGGATCAGCGAGCGCTTCACAATGACGGGTCAGCGCGCCGATGCGCAGCCAACCATCCTTGAGCTCCACGCCACGCAGCGACGGAATATGGGCGAGGTCGATCAGCAGGCTCGGCGCCTGCAGGCGCAGCGCCAGCGCCGGCACCAGGCTTTGACCGCCGGCAATATAGCTGGCGTCGTCGCCGGCACTGGCGAACGCATCCAGCGCCTCCTCGATCGTCGAGGGGCGCGCATAGCTGAAGGCGCGCGCTTTCAAGACAGCATCTCCCGACCGTTCCGCCCTTTTGCATTTGTGACCATTTGGTCTCAAAAACTAAGCACGCGACAAAACTGCGGTCAATAGAAATGACCATTTGGTCACTTCTTTGCGTTGCGGTATGACAGCGCACGCGGCAGCGAGACTTGGAACGTTGGCAAAAAAGGCAGCGAAAACAGGCGCCAAACCACGGCGACGCAACATGCGGGCGCCCGAGCGCGAACGCGTGATCGTGGACGAAGCCATCCGCTTCTTCGCCGAACAGGGATTTGGCGGACAGACCCGCGAGCTCGCCAAGCGGCTGGGCATCACCCACTCGGCGATCTATCGGCACTTTCCGAGCAAGGAAGCACTGATCGAGCGCGTCTATGAAGAGGTCTATCTCAGCCGCTGGGCGCCTTCATGGGGCCCGCTGATTCGTGACCGCTCGCGCTCGCTGCAGGCGCGGCTGACGCAGTTCTATCTGGAATACGCCGAGCGGGTGTTCGAGTACAACTGGGTCCGGATCTTCGTTTTCTCCGGCATGAAGTCGTTCGACATCAACAAGCGCTATCTCGACATCATCCGCAAGGAAGTCGTCGAGCCCGCCTGCGCCGAGCTCCGCCACGAGCTGGCACTGCCGCCGGGCAGCGAGGTTGCGCTGTCGGAGCGCGAGATCGAGATGTTCTGGGGATTGCACGGCCGGGTGTTCTATCTGGCGATCCGTCGCTTCGTCTACGACACCCCGACGCCCGCCCGGCTCGATGACATCATCGGCGATGCGGTTCGTGGTTTTCTCGACGGCGCCAAGGCCATGCTGCCGGACCTCGTCGCGCGGTGACGCGCAACAGGACGGCCACTCCCGCCCCAGCCATGCACAGCACCTTCTTGGAAAAAGACCGCCATAACAACGACTTATATCGTTAACGGGTGGTTGATGGTCTTGCCCTAGCATGCTCCTCGTTCTTCAGATGGGGCGAACAATGAAGCGTGCACTCTTCATTCTGGTGGTTGCAGCGACCGATGTGCTTGGCGCCAGCCTGATCCACGGCCAGTCCGCCGTGCCGCAGGACAAGGCAGCGCCACAGAGCGCGGCCGCGCCCCAGGTCAAGATCACGCGCGACCTGCCCGCGACCAGCGATCCGACCTTCGATCAGGGCACCGCGGGACGCATCAAGGAAGCCATTCAGCGCTACGCCGCGATCGCGGCGCATGGCGGCTGGCCGATCCTTGCCAAGGACGCCAAGTTCACGCCGGGCGTCGAGGGCCCGCACGATGCGCTGCTGCGCCGGCGCCTCATCGCCACCGGCGACCTCGCCGCCGACAAGACGTCAGGCGCGTTCGATGACACGCTCACCACCGCGGTGAAGCATTTCCAGACGCGCCACGGCCTGCCGGAGACCGGCACCGTCGGCCCGCGCACCCTCGCCGCGCTCGACGTGCCCGTCGAGCAGCGCAGCAAGCAGCTCGAAGCCTCGCTGCTGCGTACCTCCGCGATCAATTTCGGCTTCGGCCCGCGCTTCGTCGCCGTCAACATTCCCGCCGCCTATGTCGAGGCCGTGGAAGGCGACAAGGTCGTGCACCGCTACCGTGTCGTCGTCGGCAAGACCGAGAAGCCGTCGCCGACGGTCTCCGCCGAGATCACCGACATCAGCCTCAACCCACGCTGGACGGTGCCGGCCTCGATCACCAAGAACGAGATCGCCGCTCATATGCGCAGCGATCCCGGCTACCTCGCCCGTATGCACATGCAGCTCTATGACGAGCACGACGGCATCGTCGACCCCGCGACCGTCGACTGGAGCGAGGGCAGGACACCGAACGTCATCGTCCGCCAGGACCCCGGCAGCTGGAATGCGCTGGGACAGCTCAAGATTAACATGCCGAACGCCTATGCCGTGTACATGCACGACACCAACCAGAAGAGCCTGCTGAGCCGCGACTACCGTTTCGACTCCCACGGCTGCGTGCGCGTCGACCAGGTTCGCGACCTCGCCGCCTGGCTGCTGCAGGACACCCCCGGCTGGGACCGCGCTGGGATCGACGCCGCCATTGCCACCAATGAGCGCCAGAACGTCCAGCTGGCGAAGAAAGTACCGGTGGCGTGGATCTACCTCACCGCCTGGATGACCCGCGACGGCACCGTGCACTTCCGCGACGACATCTACGAGCAGGACACCCAGTTGCTCGACGCCGCCGCGGAGGAGCGCAGCTTCTTCGAGCAAGCGCAGGGCGCTCCAGGCAAAAGCTGACTCGACCGCCGCTCCGGCGCGCCGGCGTCAGGACCTCCCGACGCCGGTGACGAACGCGCCCTGGCAGAACGTGATCTTCGGCGGGATGGCCAGCAGCGTCTCGAACTGCCTGAGTGCATCGGCGATGACCGAAATCTGCAGGTGCTCCTCCCAGCCGGCACGCGTGCGGTACAGCTCATAGAGGAAGAACGTATTCGCCCGGCCGTCCGGGCGGTCGACCGCACAGAACACCACGCCGGGCTCGGCATCGGCCACGCCCGCGCTTGTCTGCTGCCTCGCTGTTCGGCTCGGACGACATCACCATGGAGGACGTTTGCAGCGCCCCATGTGCTGATCGGCGGCCATCCCTTATGCCCCACCAGCCACGAGCGCCAGCGCCGCGTTGAGCGTCGGGCTCGGGCGCATCACGGCTTCGCACTTGCGCGGATCGGGCAGGTAGTAGCCGCCGATATCGGCCGGTTTGCCCTGAACGGCTGCGAGCTCCGCAATGATCTTGTCCTCATTGCGGGCGAGGGCCTCCGCGACCGGCTTGAACTGCGCCTGCAGGGCCGGGTCCTCGGTCTGCGCCGCGAGCTCCTGTGCCCAGTACATCGCGAGATAAAACTGGCTGCCGCGGTTGTCGAGCTCGCCGGTCCGTGGCGACGGCGACTTCTTGTTGTCCAGCAAGGTGCCGGTGGCCGCATCCAGCGTCCTCGCCAGCAGCTTGGCTTTCTGATTGCCGGTCTTCAGGCCAAGGTCTTCCAGCGAGACCGCCAGCGCCAGGAACTCGCCCAGCGAGTCCCAGCGCAGGTGGTTCTCCTCCACCAGCTGCTGCACATGCTTGGGCGCCGAACCGCCCGCCCCGGTCTCGTACATGCCGCCGCCGGCCATCAGCGGCACGATCGACAGCATCTTGGCCGAGGTGCCCAGCTCCATGATCGGGAACAGGTCGGTCAGGTAGTCGCGCAGGATGTTGCCGGTGGCGCTGATGGTATCCTGGCCGCGGATCACGCGCTCCAGCGTATAACGCATGGCGCGCGTCTGGCTCATGATCTGGATATCGAGCCCCGTGGTGTCGTGCTCGTGCAGGTACATCTTGACCTTGGTGATGAGCTGCGCCTCGTGCGGGCGGTAGGCGTCGAGCCAGAACACCACCGGCATGCCGGAGTTGCGGGCGCGGGTCACCGCCAGCTTGACCCAGTCGCGGATGGCCGCATCCTTGACCTGGCACATGCGCCAGATGTCGCCCTGCTCGACGTTCTCGCTCAGCAGCACCTCGCCGGTGGCAAGGTCGGTGATGTTGGCGACGCCGTCCTCGGGGATCTCGAACGTCTTGTCGTGCGAGCCGTACTCCTCGGCCTGCTGCGCCATCAGGCCGACATTCGGCACGGTGCCCATGGTCCTGGGGTCGAAGGCGCCATGCCATTTACAGAAGTTGATCATCTCCTGGTAGATGCGGGCGAAGGTGCTTTCCGGCATCACCGCCTTGACGTCCTTGAGGCGGCCGTCGGCCCCCCACATCTTGCCGCCGTTGCGGATCATCGCCGGCATCGACGCATCGACGATGATGTCGTTGGGCGAATGGAAGTTGGTGATGCCCTTGGCCGAATCGACCATCGCGAGCTCGGGCCGGTGCTCGTGGCAGGCGTGCAGGTCGCGCTTGATCTCGTCCTGCTTGCTCTGCGGCAGGGTGGCGATCTTGTTGTAGAGATCGACCATGCCGTTGTTGACGTTGACGCCGAGCTCATCGAACAGCGCGCCATGCTTGGCGAAGGCGTCGCGGTAGAAGATCCGCACGCAATGGCCGAACACGATCGGGTGCGACACCTTCATCATCGTGGCCTTGACGTGCAGCGAGAACATCACGCCGGTCTTGTAGGCGTCCTCGATCTGCTGCTCGTAGAAATCGAGCAGCGCCTTCTTGCTCATGAACATCGAGTCGATGACCTCGCGGTCCTGCAGCGACACCTTGGGCTTGAGCACGATGGTCTTGCCGGAGCTGGTGATCAGCTCCATTTTGACGTCGCGCGCCCGGTCCAGCGTCATCGACTTCTCGCCGTGGTAGAAGTCGCCGTGATGCATGTGCGACACATGCGAGCGCGACGCCTGGCTCCATTCGGCCATGCTGTGCGGGTTCTTGCGGGCATAGTTCTTCACCGCCAGCGGCGCGCGGCGGTCGGAATTGCCCTCGCGCAGCACCGGATTGACCGCGCTGCCGATGCACCTGGCATAGCGTGTGCGGATCGCCTTTTCCTCGTCGGTCTTGGGCGTGTCCGGATAGTCGGGGATCCTGTAGCCCTTGCTTTGCAGTTCCTTGATAGCCGCCTTGAGCTGCGCCACCGACGCGCTGATGTTCGGCAGCTTGATGATGTTGGTGCCCGGCAGCAGTGTCAGCCGGCCGAGTTCGGCCAGGTTGTCCGGCACGCGCTGATCCGCACTCAGGGCCTCCGGGAACTCGCCGAGGATGCGAGCCGCCACCGAAATGTCGCTGGTGGCGACATTGATCCCGGCGGAGGCCGCGAACGCCCGCACGATGGGCAGGAACGCGGCGGTCGCCAGCGCCGGGGCTTCGTCGGTCAGCGTGTAGATGATGGTGGGGGGCGTCGTGCTCATGCGCAGGCTTCCTCGGTATCGAGCGGTGAGGCAATCAAATGGTGCCGCTGTCGCCCGGGAACGTGACACCTGCGACGATTTTCGGCAACTGGTTTATGCCTTTAAACCGTTGTTTTGTCATTGATACCGCGTGCATCGGCGCTCCCGGCACCGCGGCGGAGATTGGCGGCCAGATCGCGGCGGGGCCACAGCAGCAGGCCGTCGCTGTCGCGTTTGGCGGGGCTTTCGTCATGCCCCAGATCTCGCCGAACGCCAGCGCTCGAGCGCCCTGACGAAGATGCCGGTTCAAGCGACATGCTGCTGGCCGGGACGCGAGGACGCCACCGACGCCGCAGCGCCTTTGGATCGGTCGAGCGACCGCTCGTGGCGGTACATGTGTCACCGTTCACCGCAGTCGTCGGCCATACGGATTCCGCGGCGCACCGCGATCAGATCATGGGGGCTGCCGTGACGAACGGCAGCTCCCCGTCTCCAGGACAGCTGGAACGATCGCGCGGGCGATCAGCCGAAGAAGCTGCGATCGAGGCCCATGCTGGCAACGAACGGCCGTTCATCGTCGAGTGCCTTGCCATAAGCATCCGTGGCGGCGATGCCCTTGATGTAGGCGATGAGCTTTGGATACTTCGCAGCGTCAAGCCTGTAGCCCATGTAGTGGTAGACAATGAAGTTCGACACGATCGCGATATCGGCGAGGGTCATCGTGTCGCCGACCAGGAATTTGCCGCTGATCTGCGATTCCAGGTAGTTCAGGATCTTGGGCTGGACGTTGTTCAGAACATCGTCGACCAACGCCTTGTCCGTCGACTCCTTGCGGATGTTGGGACGAACGATGGTCTGGATAAAGAGAGGATGGACAACGTGCCGGTAGATCGTGCCGCCGGCATAGGCATCGAACCACAGCACGCGGCCATAGTGCTTGGCATCGTCCGGCAGGATCGCCGGCGCGGGCTGCTTCTTTTCGAGGTAGAGGCAGATCGCCGTCGAGTCCGGAAGCGTATAGCCGCCGTCCTGAAGCACCGGAATGAGACCGGTGGGGCTCAAGGTATTCCAGTTCGCCGGCGGATTGTCCGGGATCACCGGAATCACCACCTCGAATGTGTAGTCCAGCTTCTTGAGGATTGCGGTCACGATCGGTTTGCGCGTGTGGACCGAGAGCGGCACGCCATGAATGGTCAACATGTTTGGTCTCCTGCGGTTGAGGCTTGCATGAGGCAAAGCCGGGGTGTTGCCGGCACGCGTGGCGTGCCCGGCGAGAACGCAAATCGCCGTCGATGAAGCTAGGCGGCCTTGCGGATCGGGAACTGGATTTCGACCAGCGCCCCCTCAAAGCCTGGGGCGCCGATGATCGGCTCGAGGAAGATTTCGCGGCACGGCCCCGCGATCTCGTAGTGGTTGGCCTCGATCCAGCGGCCGAGGGCGCTGAACGAGGTGTGGCTTTCGGCGTTCGTTCCCGGCCGCACGATGGTGGCCATGGTCTCGACCGCGGCCAGTTCGGCGGGGCGCAGCACCAGGTCGCCGGCGATACGCACGCTTTCGTTCGTGGACCGCGTCAAAGAAAACCCGATGTCGAGGTCGAGCCTGTCGCCGTCGACGTCGTTGCGGGCGATGACGACGAGCTTGTCGCGGAGCGCCGGCTTGATCCGCCGCGTGCCTTCTTCCGCGACCGTTCGCACCATGCGCACGACGTCATCCATGCCGTCACACGCGCAGTTGACGGACAGCATCGGCGTCGCCGGCACCGACTTCGTCAGGATATCGAAACCCTCGGCCTTCCCTTCCCTGTCGATCTGCGCGATCCGCGACTCGATGTGCCGCAGCCGGGCCTCCTCCTCCTGGAGCGAGCGCTCGACCTGCGCCCGCTTCAGCGTCAGCATGCTGCGCAGCTGGGCGGCGGATGCCTCCTTGTCCAGGAGGGGGCCGATCTGCTCGAGCGACAGCCCGAGCTCCTTCAGCGCAAGGATGCTGTTGAGCCGCGGCAGCTGCCGGATCGTGTAGTAGCGGTAGCCGGTCTGCTGATCGATGTGAGCCGGCTGCAGCAGCCCGAGCTGATCGTAGAACCGCAGCTGGCGGCTGGAGATCTGGGCAATCTGGGCAAATTCACCAATGCGAAACATGAGCGGTCCTGCCTCTGTCGGGGTATCTTCAGCCGGCGACGAACGCCTGCAAGTCCATGGTGACCCGGTCACGTTCGGTCACGACAATGCCATGTGACGCATCTTGATAGGCGATCAGCCTCGCCCCGGCGATTGCCGCGGCGGTCGCCTTCGCCTGCGCGAACGGCACGGGAATGTCGGCCGTGCCGTGCAGAACCAGCGTCGGCACCTTCACCGCCCCGAGTTCCGGGCGGAAGTCGGTCTTGCTGAAGGCATCGATGCAGCCGATCGTGGCCGGCAGGCTCGCCTGCATCGCCATAGCGACCGCCCGATCGATCACCTGCGGCGTCACCGGGACCGTCGACGAACGCTTGGCGTCGAAAAAGACGTTGGTCAGCAGCTCCGTCAGGAACGCCTTGCGGTCGCGCTGCACGCCCTGCTTCATGCCGTCGAAGACCGCGATGTCCGCACCGATCGGATTATCCTCGGTCCTGAGCAGGTCGTATGCCGCGCCGCTGACAAGAGCCGCCTTGCCGACATTCCTGCCGTTATGGCGCGTGAGATATCTCACGACCTCGCCTCCCCCCATGGAGTAGCCGACAATGGTGGCGTCGCGCACCCCGGTCTGGTCGATGACCGCAGCCAGGTCATCTGCGAACGTATCGAATGTATAGCCGCTGTCCGGCTTGCCGGAGCGCCCGAAGCCACGGCGGTCGTAGCTGATGACACGAAAGCCCGACCGGGACAGCGCACGGGCCTGATCATCCCAGATATCGGCGTTCAGCGGCCAGGCATGGGTGAGGACGATCGCGCGGCCCGTGCCGCCGGTATCCTTCACGAACAGCTCGACACCGTCCTTGCCCTTGATCGTGCCGGTGCGGACCGTGTCCTGAGCATCGCAGACGCGCGGCAAGGCCGCCGCCGAGACGGCCAGCAGCGTCGTTCCCAGGAATATGCGGCGCGTGGTGATCATGACAGGCCTCCTCGGTTGCTCGAGGAGGCTGTTATGGCGGTTTGACGTAGCGTCAAAGTCAAGGGCTATTTTTCAGAGGCTATTTTCAACGCCCCCGGACGAAGGCGAGGTGATGCGGCGATGGCACCCCGCCAGCCTCCTCGCCCTGGAGAGGATCACTCCCGGACGGAGGGCGATCACCCTCCGGTCCGTGATCGGAGCAGGACACGGTCCGAATGATGCCGGCAGCCGATAAACCCGGCCTCTGACGGCGAATTCATCGGCGTTCGGCGATGGTCCTTATGCGCTCCTGTAGCGCCGGAGCCGGACAGCTGCCGCGACGTAGAGACCGCCGAAGAAGATCGCATACCAGGCGATTATCCAGACCACCGACAGCGCGCCCGCGCCTGGCTGGACCATCAGAATGCCACCAAAGGCGATCGACAGCACGCCATTGAGGATGAGCAGCCATTCGTTCTGCACCACGCTCCGCAGCGCGATGGCGCCCCAGATCTGGATGGCACCGATGATGACGGCCCACACGGCGATGAACATCAGCAGCATGAGCGTGGTGATGCCGGTGTACCAGAACGCCGCGACGCCGGCGAAGATGCTGACGACGCCACTGAGGCCGAGCCACCAGCGCGGACTGGCATCGCCGCCCGATGCGCTGATGGCAGCCCAAATCGCAATGATGCCGTCACTCAGGGCATAAGCGCCCCAGAGCCAGGTCAGGGTGATCAGCGTCAGCCCCGGCCAGAGGAACGCCAGGACGCCAAAGGCGATGGCCGCGAGGCCACGCAGCAGCAGCAGCCACCAATTGTCTGCAAGCGAACGCAGCAGGCCCGGCCCGGCAAGGCCCACCACCGGTCGACTTTGAGGATGCGTATCAGCCATTGTGCTTCTCCATTCGGCTCTGCCTCGGGCGACTGCCGGTGCGACAATCGCCGCTGCCGTGAAACGGGTCAGTTGGCGTATTCGAATGTCGGGGTCGCCTTCAGAGCGTCCTTGGTCGCGCCCGGCAGGACCAGCTTCTCGCCATTCAGCTGAAACTGGGAAACGGGGATGGCGACGGTGTGCTTCGCAACCGCGAGGAAACCGCCGGCATTGATGATGGCGTAGGAGACCGACTTGTCTGTCGTGACGATGATGTCCTCGACCGCACCGATCCTCTCATCTACGTTGTTGTAGACTGGATGTCCCAGGATCTGCCGCTTGGCGCTCCAGCCGAGCGTCACATTGCGCAGCTCACCGTAGCTCACACCAAGAAGGGTCGATCCGGCGACCTGTGCCTGGACCACGACCGGCACGATCAGAGCGAGAGCGGCCAGCACCGCTGTAGCTTGACGCTTCATGATAACCTCCACAATGCAATCATCTGGGTGTCGACGGGGCATGGCCGCATGCCGGAAACACCGATCGGCCGCCTACTTCGCCTGTGCCGCGTTCGCATCCTGGCGAGCGAGCCATGCCTCGAGCGAGGCTTCCTCTGCTTCATCGAGGGCGGCGACTGCAACGGCCGAGGCCGCCGCGGCATAACGCTCGGCCTTGTCGGCGCGCCCCTGCAGCTTGTCGAGCTCGCGCGTCGCCTTCCATTCGGCGATCCTGTCACTGGTGGCGGCCTTCTTCTGGTCCGCCCACTCCTGGATGTCAGCCTGAGCAGCCGCGATCTTGGTGCGGCCCTGCTCGACACGCTTGCGCACCCTGTCGAGATGGCTCTGCACGTCCTGTTCGACGTGCGCCACCTTGCCGTCGATCTTTGCCTTCAGGCTGTCGAGGCCGCTGTCGGCGCTGGTGAGTTTTTGCCGAAGGTCTTCGCAAAACTGGTCGATGCGTGCGCCCATGTTGAGCCTCCTGCTGCGGGCCAAGTTCGCCGCCAAGAGTAGGCCATCGCTCGGTCCGGGAAACGGTGGAAGCCGGCCAAACCGGGGGTGCCATCCGGCCAATCCGACGGGCGATCAGGCCGGAAGCGCCGTTCGGGAGCAAGGCTGGAGCGTGGCGCGGGCGACAGTCCCCGAGCGAAGCTTCGGATCAGATCGACGCCTGGCGGCACGCCGCGAGCGCGGTCAGGGATGTGATGTCGCAGTCAGAGATCCGCTTCAAGGAGCGCGGCTTTCACCAGCTCAAGGGCGTGCCGCAGCGATGGCTTCTGTACTGGGTTGAACATGAGGGCAAGCCGCAACAACGGACGCTGGTTCGTCCTCGGGTCTGGCGTTGTTGCGTTTTCGGTTGGGTCGTTCTGGTGCGCTGCTGGCGCTGCCGTTGCGCCAACTGAGGTCAGATCACTTATCGTGCCTACAGATCGGAAACGTGCCGCTCGACCAACTTCGCGAGTAGAACGAGTTTTTGTCTCTCAAGAATGTGGATGAAGTCTGTTGCTGAGCGCAGCGAATATCCGGAAAATTCGAGTGTTTTCAATGAAGCTCGTGCATTCATGCGCGTTTGTTCAGGGGATTTCTGTGGGATGTCTGGTGGGCAGTTTTGAGGCTCTTGCACCTCCGACTGCGTTGATCATGTCGGCTTCCGGGTGAAGACCGGAAGTCATGCGTGGTCGGCCCAAACGACGCGATTGGCCCGGTGCCGACATCAGAGCGGTCAGGGCGAGTTGGGCGGTGCTTGCGCAACGATGTAAAATGGGGATGATCCCCGTGCAAGAAATCGGGGCTATTCGCATCTGCGCTGGAAGGACGCACACCCATGACTGCATTCAACGCGGTACGCTTTCGGGTGAAGCCCGGACGTGATGAAGAATTTATTGAAGCTCACAAGAACGTCAGCTGGCCCGGCCTTAAGCATTCTCACATGATAAAGACGGGCGAGCGCACATATTGCGTCATCGCCGAGTGGCCGGACATGGAAACGTTAGCAAGCGCACGTTCGGACATGATCGCGACACTGAATTCGTTCCGGGACACCTTGGAAGACCTCGGCAACGGGCTCGGTGTAACAGATCCCGTTGCTGGACCGGTCGTTCTAACGCTGAAATAGTCCGCCTTAAGCTGTTCGCTCGGAGCGACATCCGCGTGAAGCGCGGGTACATTCGCGTCGCGGTGATCCTTCCTGGTTCCAAGTTGGCTCATCGCAGAACGGGTTGCATCGCCGATGCGACGTCGTTCGCTGTTGGACGTGAGCCCGACATCAGGTGGCATTCGTGATTGGCCGGGTCAGGCGCGTTTACCCCGAAGCTGACGTCTGACTCGGTCAAGCTCGGAAAGCTCAACGAGGGTGGCGCGCACGTGCACGCGCGCGGCCGCACTTGGGGCCAGCTCATCTTCCAGGATTTATTCAAGAAGGAGCCGTAATCGAAGGCGTATGGACGCTGTTCGAAGAGCGGCTAGCCGCGTAGCGGGCATGAGCCCAGCGATATGCGGGAGACCACGACGCGAATGGAAGGGCCCCGGATATCGCTGCGCTCATCCGGGCTCTACTTGCCGATCCGCCCTCGCGCTGGCCGCGCGAGAGCGGTTGCTCGCAGGCGATTTCAAGCGGATGTCTCGGTCGTCTCGGACATCGTTATCCGGTTCTTGACGCTGGGACGCTCCTGCATCCTCGCGTACCACGCCAGTAGAGCCTCGCACTCCGCCGGCACCGGCACCTTCACGAGTCCCCCGAAGATCAAGCCGCCTATGACGGTGATATCGGCCATCGTGAACGCCTCGCCGGCGACGAACGGCTGTCTTTTCAGAATGCCGTCAAAATAGTGCATTCCCTTGAGGGCCTTGTCGCGCTGACGGAACCCCCATTCAGGATTCTGATAGATCTCGACATGAGGCCCAAGACCCGGCGTGGCATGGTGGAAATAGACACTGATGGCGTCGAGCAGTTCCAGTTCGGCGCGCCTGCTCATCATGTGGATCATGCCCTTTTCGCGCGGCGTCTTGCCGGTCAGCGTCGGCGCGCCATCGAGCGCGTCAAGATACTCGGTAATGGCCGTGCATTCGCCAATAAAAGCCCCGTCGTCGAGCTCGAGCACCGGAAGGGTGCCCGAGTAGTTCTTGGCGAGGAATTCGGGTTTCTTGTGCTCGCCCTTGTAGAGATCGACCAATACGAACTGCACGTGCGACCGCAGGTTCTTCTCGGCCAGGGCGATGCGAACGCGGGCCGGATATGGGCCGGTTGGCCAATCGTAGATCTTCATCACGACTCCCATGTTATCTACCTACCACTTGGTAGGTAGATATAAGGGCTTCAAATCCGACTCGTCAAAGCCTATCTGTCACTTGGTAGATAACGAGGCGGTGAGGCGATGAAATGAGTTCAAGCTCTCGGGAGGCCATCCTGGCGGCGGCAAAGCGGACCGCGCAGGCGCGTGGCTATGGCGGCTTGAATTTCCGCGATCTCGCGGACGAAGTCGGCATCAAGGCCGCCAGCATCTACCACCATTTCCCGAGCAAGGCCGATCTCGGCGTGGCCGTCGCGCGGCGCTACTGGGAGGACACCGCCGCCCAGCTCGAGTTGATGCTGACGGAAACGGTGGATCCTGTCCGCTGTCTGCGTCGATATCCCGATGTGTTTCGTAAAGCGCTCGAGAGCAACAACCGGATGTGCCTCTGTAGCTACATGTCCGCGGAAGTCGATGACCTGCCGGACGCAGTGAAGCAGGAGGTCCGGACCTTTGCCGACGTCAACGTGGCGTGGCTGAGCAAACTGCTGGTGGCCACGCGCCTGGCTAATTCGAGGAAGAGCGAACAGCGGGCCCGCGCCATCTTCGCCGCCATCGCCGGCGCGCAGCTCATGGCCAGAAGCCGCAGCGATATTTCGCTCTACGATTCGTTGATCGATAGCTATCGCGCCGCGGGTCTTCTGCCGGCATAGGTCGGCCCCGGCGACACCAGCATCAGACCGCAGTGAGGCCCTGGACGGGAGTGGCATCAAGACGCCCCCTATAAGCGCGGACTTCCACAAGTGACCCCACGTGCGAAGGCGGCGTGAGTCTGAAATACGAGCTGATCATCAATCAATCTGACGACTACCAACTCGATCAGTCAGACCGTTGCCAAGAAAAGGCCGGATGACTACGCTCACGACCGATACGCCCGAACGGTTTTTCGATTGGCCGCACGTTCATGCCCAAATTCCTTCGCATCGGCATCCATCAGTCGAACGTCTCCGGCTACACCTCGAAGGCGTGGTGTGTGCGACGGGTCGGCTCGGCGGTCCTCCTCAAGTGGGGCGCCGTCGAGGTCCAGGGCGCGGGCGCCGGGCGAAAGGTGTTCTGGACGATTCCGCCGCGGGAGAAAACCGTACGCTGCGGCACGGCGCAGCGTGCCATGGACTACACGAAGGCTGCGATCGCGCGGCGTCGCAACCATCGCTACGAGCCGTTGACAGGGCCGATCGCGAACGGGCGCCGATCGGCCACGCGTGACGCCGACCTCAAACAGGCCCTCGCCACCATCCTCATCGTCGATATCGTCCGCTCGACTGAAAAAGCCGCGCGACTCGGCGACGCCCGCTGGACCAAGGTGATGGGCCACTACTACGCCGCCGTCCGTAAGGAGCTCAGGAGTTCGCGCGGCAAGGAAGTGGTGACGACGGGCGACGGATTGCTCGCGACGTTCAAGGCGCCGGCCGCCGGCGTGCGTTGCGCGACTGCGATCCGCGAAGCCGTGCGCACACTGGGCCTCGAGATCAGAGTGGGGCTGCATGCCGGCGAGTACAAGGTGAGCGGCGCTGAGGTGGTGGGCCTTGCGTTTCACATCGGCGCCCGCGTCGCCGCCAAGGCGCGCGCCGGCGAAGTGCTGGTGTCGAGCGCGGTCCGGGATTTAATGCCGAAGTCTGACATCAGTTTCAAGGACCGCGGCGTCCACCAGCTCAAAGGCGTTCCGCAACGCTGGCGGCTGTACCGGGTTGAACATTAGGACGCGCTGTAAGAACAGACGCCGCTTCGTTCTCGGGTCTGGTGTGGTGGGCCCGGCAGGACTCGAACCTGCAACCAGACCGTTATGAGCGGCCGGCTCTAACCATTGAGCTACAGGCCCGCCGGGGCCGAACGCGCCACGGCAGCGGATCACCCCTTACAATGAAGGCGAGCTCCCCGCAATCAGGCGATCCCCGAGCCTCGCTCGGCCGGGGCGTCCGCCCCCCTCACGCCAGCGCGAAGCGGCGGCGGGCGCGCAGCAGGAGGCTGACGGCGATCACCATGTTGACCGCGTTCCAGGCGAGGCCATTGAGGAAGGCCGCGGCATAGGAGCCGGTGGCGTCGAAGATCACGCCGGAGATCCAGCCCCCCAGAGACATGCCGAACACCGAGGCGAAAATGACGATGCCGACGCGGGTCCCCGCCTCGCTCGCCGGCATCGACTCGCGCACGATGATGGCGTAGCTCGGCACGATGCCGCCCTGGAACAGGCCGAACATCGCCGAGATGATGTACAGCGACGTCAGGCCGTCGAAGAACACATAGAACAGCAGCGCCATGCCCTGGGCGACCGAGCCCAGCAGCAGGGTGCGCAGGCCGCCGATGCGGTCGGCGAGGTATCCTGATCCGACCCGGCTGACGATCCCGAACGCCAGCATCAGCGACAGCATCTCCGCGCCGCGCGCCACGCCGTAGCCAAGATCGCCGCAATAGGCGACGATGTGCACCTGGGGCATCGCCATGGCGACGCAGCAGGCGATCGAGGCGAGGCTGAGCAGGGCCGTCAGCGTGTTGGTGCCGAGCCGCAGGTCGATGCGCGGCGGCGCCGCGTCGGCATGGCCGCGCTGCGCCTGCCCGCCCATCTGCGCCCGCAGCACCAGCAGCGTCAGGGCCATCAGAATGCCGCAGGCGATGGCAATGGCGATGTGGGTGGTGCGCCAGCCGGCCAGCGCGATGCCGCGCTCCACCAGCGGCGGCCAGATGGTGCCGGCAATATAATTGCCGCTCGCGGCGATGGTGACGGCAAAGCCGCGGTGGCGCTCGAACCAGTGCGAGGCCTCCGCCATCAGCGGCCCGAAGGTGGCGGCGCCGCCGAGCCCGATCGCCACGTACATGGCGTTGAACTGCCACAGCGCCTGCGAGAATCCGACGCCCAGGAAGCCGATCGCCAGCGCCACGAGGCCGATGGCGATGGCCGGGACGATGCCGAGGCGGTCGGTGACGCGCCCCATCACCACACCGCCGGCCCCGAAGCCGAGCATGACGCAGGTAAAGGCGAACGAGGCGGCGCCGCGCGTGGCGGAGAAGTCGGCCTGCACGACCGGCAACGACACCACGACGGACCACATGCCGACGCTGCCCAGCGAGCCAATGATCAGGGCGAGCCCGAGTCGGACCCACGCCTGGCGCGAGTTAGGGACGAAAACAGACGATTGAGACATGGAATGATTGAAACCCGGCGACGGTGACAGCTTCATCGCCGCGCGCCTCCCGGTCAAGTCGTTCTACGAATGGCGCCCATGCAAGAAAAAACATGCTGCCACAAAGCCACTGCGACCTTCCGCCGGGCGTCCGTTAACCATTTGCTAACCATACACCGGGCAAATTTTGCCCAGTGAAGGTGAGTGTCGTCGGCCTGCAGAGCGGGGGTGCCCCGTGGACGCCAGTGCGGTGAATCACTTCTCGGTCGGCGGCCCGTTGGCCGCCGCGCGGACGCTTGGCGGCCGCGATCGGCACGGGCGCGGGGAAGCGGCGGCAATGGCAGAGACGGCGGTGGCTGGCGGCGGCGTGGCGGCGGCCACGACCGGAATTCCCTCGTTTGCCGAGATCAGCCGCATCCTGCGGCGCGGCGACATCGCGCTCGCGATCGGCATCCTCACCATCCTGGTGGTGCTGATCCTGCCGCTGCCGTCGATCGTGCTCGACCTGTTCCTCGCGGTCTCGATCACGCTGTCGGTGCTGATCCTGATGACCGCGCTGTTCATCCAGTCGCCGATCGAGTTCTCCGCGTTCCCGACCGTGCTGCTGATCTCGACGATGCTGCGGCTGTCGCTCAACCTCGCCTCCACCCGCCTGATCCTGGCCCATGGCCACGAGGGCAGCGCCGCGGCCGGCCACGTCATCGAAGCGTTCGGCAACTTCGTGATGAGCGGCAACTTCGTCATCGGCATCATCGTCTTCATCATCCTGGTGATCGTCAACTTCGTGGTCATCACCAAGGGTTCGGGCCGCATCGCCGAGGTCGCGGCGCGCTTCCACCTCGATTCGATGCCCGGCAAGCAGATGGCGATCGACGCCGACCTGTCCGCCGGCCTGATCGACGAGAAGACCGCCCGCGAGCGCCGCAAGGCGCTGGAGGACGAGAGCGGCTTCTACGGCGCCATGGACGGTGCCTCGAAATTCGTGCGCGGCGACGCCGTCGCCGGCCTGCTGGTGGTGTTCATCAACGTCATCGGCGGCATGATCATCGGCATCGCCCAGCAGGGCCTGCCGTTCACCGAAGCGGCGCGCAGCTACACCCTGCTCACCGTCGGCGACGGCCTCGTCACCCAGGTGCCGGCGCTGATCGTCTCCACCGCCGCAGGCCTCCTGGTGTCCAAGGCCGGCGTCAGCGGCGCCGCCGACAAGGCGCTGATGAAGCAGTTCTCGGGCTACCCGCAGGCGCTCGGCATGTCGTCGGCGGTGATGATCCTGCTGGCGATCGTGCCCGGCATCCCGACCATTCCGTTCCTGCTGCTCGGCGGCGGCGCCGGCGCGCTCGCGGTCATCGCCCGCAAGCAGAGCCGCAAGGACGCGGCCGAAGCCGCAGCCGTCGCCGCCGCGCCCGCGGCCGCGGCCGCTGCGGCCGCCGCCGCGGAAGAGCCGATCTCGGCGTCGCTCAAGATCGACGACCTCAAGATCGAGCTGGGCTACGCGCTGCTGCCGCTGGTCAACGGCCCCGACGGCACCGACCGCCTGACCGAGCAGATCAAGGCCCTGCGCAAGTCGCTGGCGATGGAGATGGGCTTCGTGATGCCGGCGGTGCGTATCCTCGACAACGTCCAGCTCGAAGCCAACACCTACATCATCAAGATCAAGGAAGTGGACGCCGGCAACGGGCGGGTCTGGCCGAGCAACTTCATGGTCATGGATCCCGCCGGCGGCCAGGTGCAACTGCCCGGCACCCACACCACCGAGCCGACCTTCGGCCTGCCGGCGACCTGGGTGGATGCCGCACTCAAGGAGGAAGCCTCGCTCAAGGGCTACACCGTGGTCGACGCCGCGACCGTGCTCTCGACCCATCTCACCGAACTGCTGAAGAACAACATGTCGGACCTCCTCTCCTACGGCGAGGTCCAGAAGCTGCTGAAGGAGCTGCCGAAGGAACAGGGCGAGCTGCTCAAGGACATCGTTCCCAACCAGGTCACCGTGTCGGGCATCCAGCGGGTGCTGCAATTGCTGCTCGCCGAGCGCATCTCGATCCGCGACCTCTCGACCATCCTGGAGGGCATCGCCGACGCGCTGCCGTTCTCCCGAAACCCGGCGACCCTGGTCGAGCATGTCCGCGCCCGCCTCGCCCGCCAGATCTGCGCCCAGAACACCTCGATCAACGGCTACATGCCGCTGATCGCCATGTCGGCCAAATGGGAGCAGGCGTTCGCCGAATCGCTGATCGGCACCGGCGACGACCGCAGCCTCGCGATGCAGCCCTCCAAGCTGTCGGAATTCATGACCGTGGTGCGCGACCGCTTCGAGCAGGCGGCGCGGGAAGGCGAGGCTCCGGTGCTCGTAACCTCCGCGGCGATCCGGCCGTTCGTCCGCTCTCTGGTTGAGCGTTTTCGGTCACAGACAACTGTTTTGTCGCAGGCCGAGATCCACCCCCGCGCCCGACTCAAAACTGTCGGATCAATTTAAATACTTGATATAATTTACATTTTTGAACGGCCGCGGTTTTCTAATCGCGGCCGTTCAAGCATTATCACCGCTTTGTGATCGCCTATTTGGAACCGAAAGGCCGATCCCTACGTTCTTTAGGTCACAGCGTTGAACCTGACAGCCGACGACACGACCAACGTCCTGAAGCAGGACAGCGTGAGGGCAGGAGGCTTCCGTGAACCACTCGATTTACAGTGCGGATCGATCGACCCACCTGAAAATTGTAGTTGTCGCGCTGGTCGCCGCCATCGTCGTCGCAGGCGTCGGAATCACCGCTCACATCGGTGCCGACGAAGGGACCCAGACTGCGCGCGTCATCAAGGCCGGCAAGCCGGTTGTGCTGACGAGCACCGGTTCCGTGGTTCGCTGACGCCGCCCGCTGACACGAGGAGAGAGATTTCAGGAATTCACGAGGCTCTTTACCAGCCCCCCAAAGTCGCCCCGTGGATACGTAGACTACCCACTACCCCAAGTGACTACCCCATGACGACCCCGTCACTTCCCCAAGTGACACAAGTGAGAAAGCGCCCGCTCCCCACGGGCGCTTTCTTCGTTTCGGGCCGGGAATTTCAGACGCGGATGCCCAATGCGCCGACCGCCGCCCCATGATGGAGCGATCGGTGCCCCGTCAGCGCGGTGACGCCGGAGGCGTCGGCGACGGCACCGTCTCGACCAGCTTGCCGGTGAACACGATCGGACCGGTGGCGACCCCGGTCGGCGACCCGCCCTCCGGCTCGATGCTGACCGCATAGGTCGCCTGGTTGATGGTGTCGGCGTCATAGCCGGCGAGAGCCGGACGGGCGGTGAAGTCCTCCGCGCCGATCACGCCGAGCGAGCGCGGCTGCGGAAACTTGTCGGACACCAGCCACAGCTCGTAGCTCCTGCCCTGCTCGGCCTCAGCCCCGACGCGGCGCACCGTGAAGGCCTTGCCGGCGACATCCACCGTCAGGATGAAGGCCGGCGCATCGCTGCCCTTCTGCAGCACCGCGACGAACTGCGCCGGCGTCGGCACGGGCACCGGGACCTGGACCTGCACGGTCTCGATCCGCGGCTTGCCGCGCAGCGCGGCCGGCAGCAGCTCCGGCCGCACCAGTTGCGTCACCACCACCGCAACCAGCGAGGCAGCGAGCGCGGCGGCAACCCCAGCGACATTGCGCCAGCGCCTGGCACGGCTTTCGAACATGATCACCTGTGCCCGCTCGGCCGCAGCAACGGCCGGCACGTCCACCACCGGCTCGGGTGGCGGCGGCGCCGGCAATTCCGGCAGCTCCATCGGCAACTGCTGCGACGTCAGCCCGATCGCGGCGCGGATGCGCCCCCACAGCTCGGGCGATGGCTCCACCGCGCCGACCATGGCGTTGAGCTCGCCAAGCCGCGTCTGCCAGCTCTCCACGAGGCGGCGATAGTCGGCATCGACCGACATCATGGTCTCGACCTGGGCGCGCTCCTCGACGTCGAGGGTGCCGAGCACGTATTCCGCCGCCAGGACGATATGGTCTTCGCTGTAGCTCATCCGGCCATCGTCACGTCAATCATGGTCACGTCAGTCCAAGACATTCCCTGATCTCGAGCATGCTGCGTCGCAGCCAGGTCTTGATCGTGTTCACCGGCGCGCTGAACTTGGTCGCCAGCTGTTCGCGGCTCCAGCCGTTGTAGTAGGCGAGCAGCACCAGCTTCTGCCGGTCCGGCTCCAGCCGGCCGACGCAGGCCAGCAGCTGCCGCAATTCATCGGTCATCTCACGCCGTTCGAGCGGATCGGGACTGTCCGATGCGACGTCCATCGCGGCGGGCTCCTCTTCGATCGAAACCTCGCTGCGCTTGCGCACCATGTCGATGGCGCGGTTGCGCGCGATCGAGACCATCCAGGTGATCGGAGACGCAAGGCCGGGATTGAACTGCCCGGCCCCGTTCCAGATCTTGACGTACGCCTCCTGGACGACCTCCTCCGCGAGATCCTGTCGGCGCAAGATACGCAGCACGACGCCATAGAGTTTCGCACGTGTCGCCGCATACAGGCGCTCGAAGGCAGCCTCGTCGCCCTTGGCGACGGCCGCAAGCAGCCAGACCAGCTCAGCCGGCGTCAGCATGCCATGTCCCCAGCCCCTGAAACCCCACGACGTCGGTCCTCTGTCCCTTCTGCACTGCGCCCAAACCCGCTCCACCGCCCGCAACCGGGCGGCGAAACGACGATGTTGGTATCACATCTGATGCGAATATCAGAACCGGGACACTAGCCTTGCGGGCCGATTCGCCCACCAGAAAAGCAAAAAACCCGGACCGCCGGGCCCAGGCCTTCAACCTCGGTTGCACGGCGCACCGCCCCGATGGCGATGCGGCGTCACCGCGCCAAGCGATCAGGCCAGCGCCGACAGGCGCGCCCGCATCAGGCCGATGCCGTCCATGTCGGCCTGCTCCCGCGCATTCTCCTCGGCCCGCTCGCGGGCCTGGTCGCGCTCGTCGAGCAGCTCGACCTTCTTCAGCTCCTCGAACGCCTCGCCGAGCGCCGCCTTGGCGTCCTCGAGCTGTCCGCGCAGCTCGTCCGCCGAACGGGTCAGGTTCTCACGGCGCTGGATCGCGGCCTTGGCATAGGTGGGATAGGCGAAATGGGTCGGATCGCTGATGCCGGCGCGCTCCTGCTCCAGCTGGATCTCGCGTTCCAGATCCGACGACATGCGCTGGAAGTCGGCGATCATGCTCTCGATCTGAGTGACCCGACGGCGCTTCTCGTCGACCTGAAATTTCTTCAGACGGATCAGCGTGTCTCGTGACTTCATCGACTCGTACTCCCCAGAAGTCCCCCTGCGAACGCGGGACATTGCCGGTTCCCTGGAAGGGCCCCACCGGCTTTCACTGCAAATTGCGACAGATCATGGCCCGACAAAGTTAGCGTTCCGTTTCCAACACCCCGACAATTTGCTCAAGCCTTTGGTAACCTTCCAGAATGCCGGTGGCATCGGTTTTGGCCTGGCGCAGGAAGTCCTCGAGCGGATCGTGCAGGCGGATCGCCTCGTCGACCTCGGGACTGGAGCCGGCGCGATAGGCGCCGAGCCGGATCAGCTCTTCCATGTCGGCGTAGGTCGCCATGATCCGCCGTGCCCGCGAGATCACCGGCAGGTAGGCGGGATCGGCCGAGCGCGGCATGGTGCGCGACACCGACTTGAGGATGTTGATCGCCGGATAGCGGCCGCGCTCGGCGATCGAGCGCTCCATCACGATGTGACCATCGAGGATGCCGCGCACCGCGTCGGCCACCGGCTCATTATGGTCGTCGCCATCGACCAGCACGGTGAAGATGCCGGTGATGGTGCCCGTACCCAAGCCGGGGCCGGCGCGCTCCAGCAGCTTCGGCAGCTCGGTGAACACAGTCGGCGTATAGCCCTTGGCCGTCGGCGGCTCGCCGGCGGACAAGCCGATCTCGCGCTGCGCCATGGCGAAGCGCGTCACCGAATCCATCAGGCACAGCACGTCCTTGTCGTCGTCGCGAAAGTACTCGGCGATGGCGAGCGTGAGATACGCCGCCTGGCGTCGCATCAGCGCCGGCTCGTCGGACGTCGCCACCACCACCACCGAGCGCGCGAGGCCCTCCTCGCCGAGGTCTTCCTGCAGGAACTCCTGCACCTCGCGGCCGCGCTCGCCGATCAGCCCGATCACCGAGATGTCGGCATCGACATTGCGCGCCAGCATCGACAGCAGCACCGACTTGCCGACGCCCGAGCCGGCGAAGATGCCCATGCGCTGGCCGCGGCAGCAGGTGAGGAAAGTGTTGAGCGAGCGCACGCCGAGATCGAGCGGCGCCCCCACTCTTTTACGCGAGTGTGCCGGCGGCGGCGCGTTGCGATAGGGCATCGGGGAGGCACCCTGCATCAGCGGCCCCTTGCCGTCGATCGGCTCGCCCATGGCGTTGACGACACGCCCGAGCCATGCCGGCGACGGCCGCACCTGCCCGGCCGCGTTAGCGATCACCGCGCGGCAGCCGCGCCGCACGCCATCGAGCCCGCCGAACGGCATCACCACCGCGTTGCTGCCGGTGAAGCCGATAACCTCGCAGGGGATGAGACGGTCGGGCGCGGTCTCCACCACGATCCGCGCGCCCACCGACATCGCATGGATGGGACCGGCAATCTCGACCATCAGGCCGCGCACGCCCACGACGCGGCCATAAATATTGACGCCTTCAATATCGCCGATTTGTTCCGCGAGCGCTTTCATTGCGAAAACCTTAAGTTTTGGAAGCGCTAGGGAGCGCCCTTAACTTCGTGTTTACCCGCATCGTTAATCATTGCGTCACTGTCTTTGGTAACTGATCGCGCTCGCCCTTAGAAGAAGGGCGAGTCGCGAGAGTCGGTTAACGCCGACTCTTAAAGTGGAACTTGAACGCGGGCGGGTACAAAAAGCTGGTTACACGCAATATCTTAGGTCGATTCGGCGAATTTTGCACCGATAGAGCTTGCGGAGACGAATCAGGTTTTGTTAACCATAGCCAGTCAGGGTCCGAATCAGTTGTTCAAAGGCGTTTCCAGTGCCGCACGTTCGCGGCTCGACCTGACGCCCGGAGCGGCGATTATAGGGGACTGGCATGCGCGTATTGCTGATTGAAGATGACAGCGCCGTCGCGCAGTCGATCGAATTGATGCTCAAGTCCGAGAGTTTCAACGTCTACACGACGGATCTCGGCGAAGAGGGCGTCGACCTCGGCAAGCTCTACGACTACGACATCATCCTGCTTGATCTGAACCTGCCGGACATGTCCGGATATGACGTTCTCAAGCAGCTGCGGGTTTCCAAGATCAAGACCCCGATCCTGATCCTGTCCGGCCTCGCCGGCATCGAGGACAAGGTGAAGGGCCTGGGCGTCGGCGCCGACGACTACATGACCAAGCCGTTCCACAAGGACGAGCTGATCGCGCGCATCCACGCCATCGTCCGCCGCTCCAAGGGGCACGCCCAGTCGGTCATCCAGACCGGCGACCTCGTCGTCAACCTCGACACCAAGACGGTCGAGGTCACCGGCCAGCGCGTGCACCTGACCGGCAAGGAATACCAGATGCTGGAGCTGCTCTCGCTCCGCAAGGGCACCACCCTCACCAAGGAAATGTTCCTCAACCACCTCTACGGTGGCATGGACGAGCCCGAGCTGAAGATCATCGACGTCTTCATCTGCAAGCTGCGCAAGAAGCTCGCGAACGCGTCCGAGGGCCGCAACTTCATCGAGACCGTGTGGGGCCGCGGCTACGTGCTCCGCGAACCGCACGAGGAAGACGTTCGCATTCCTGCGTAAGGCGTCTGACGGCGAGCCGCGAGGCTCTCTCCTCCCGACTGAACCCCGCCGCGAATGGCGGGGTTTTTGTTTTTGGGGCCATCATCACCATGACCGCCAGCGCCACCCGCCCGCGCGGCATGGACGGTCCCGCCAGCCGCGCTATAGTCGCAGCGTTTGAAGGGCATCGGTCGCTCCCGACACGATGCCGTTTTCGTCTGCGCAGCCGTTCTGCCGGAGACAGCGATGATTTCAGCCCCGCCCGCGGGTTCGACGATTTCCATTCAAAGCGACGGAGCCGACACGCTCGTCGCCATTCCTTACAGGAGAACCGCCCCCCGCTTCTTCCGCGTCATCGTCCTGCTAGGCGCGCTCACCTTATGCGCCCGCTACATCTGGGATCAGAGCCAATGGCTCGGGACCTCCCCCATCCTCACAACGATCTCGCTCACAATCGCGCTTGCCTTCGGCCTGTTGGCGCTTGGCTCGATCTATCTCAACCTCCGAACTCCGACTTCCGAAACGCTTCGGCTGACGCCCCGCGGCATTCGCTATGACTCAGGGCTGCCGCCTGAGTTGATGCCGGGGCGGAATGGCCGATGGAGCTGGCGCTACCTGATCCCGCGCCGCACGAAGCTCGACATCAGCCGCGCGACCCTGCGGACCCTTCGGTTGCGTCCAACCGGAAAAAGCAACCGCCTCACCCTCGATATCGGCCCTCGACGCCTCGATTTTGCCGGTGAGGCGACAGAGATCGAGCGCGAGTGGCTCTACGAGGTCATTGTCGACCGCTACGCGCTGGCGGCTCCCGAGGCACGCCGAGGCGCCGCCGAGCATAGCCGCGTCGAACCACCGCACCCGTTGCGGCGACCAACCACACAAACCTGATCTGCGACTTGCGTCGATTGGATATCTCTGGGGGCTGAACCGATGATCCTGCAATCTCTCGCCGGGCTGCCGGCGTTCCTGGTGTATTTCTGCACGGCGATCGTCGCCGTGCTCGCCTACCTGTTCGTCTACACCCGCGTCACGCCGCACGATGAGTTCAAGCTGATCCGTGACAACGTGCCGAGCGCCGCCATCGCGCTCGGGCTCAGCCTGCTCGGCTTCACGCTGCCGGTGATCAGCGCCATGATCCATGCCGCCAACGTGTTCGACTGCCTGATCTGGAGCGCGATCGCGCTGATCGTGCAGATCATCGTCTACTTCATCGTGCGCATCCCCGTGCCGAACCTCTCCGCGCGCATCGCCGCCGGTGAGCTCGCGCCGGCGATCTGGCTGGGCCTGTCGTCGCTCGCCGCCGGCGCGCTCAACGCTGCGTCGATGACCACCTGAGACGCGCGCGATGAAACGTTCCACCCAGGTCATGCTGCTGCTGATGGGCACTGCCGGCGTCGGCGGCACCGCCTACTCGCTGATGCCGAGCGAAGACTGCCGCGCCGATCGCCCGGCGATCGCCGGCACGGACGGCACCCAGCCCCGGGATTGCGCGCGCGGCTCGGGAAGCTCCTCCTCTGGAGGGCATTCGTCGGGACGCTGGAGCTTCTTCGGCGACAGCAACTCGTCGTCCTCTTCGTCCCACACCACCTCGAATGGCAGCTCGGCCAGCGATGGTGGCGGCCATGTCTCGCGTGGTGGCTTCGGTTCGTTCGCGCATGCCATCGGCGCGCATTTCTCCGGCGGCTGAGCTCAAGACATGCAGCGCATCGCCTGTCCCGAACGTGACGACTGGCAGGCCACTGCCGGCAACATGGGCTTCGTGTTCCACACTGCCGACGGTGAGCGCTACTGGGACGAGCGCGCCTACTACGCCCTGACACTCGAGGAGATCGAACGCGACATCGAGACGCCGACCGGCGAGCTCCATGCGATGTGCCGCGAGCTGGTCGCGCGCGTGGTCGACGACGAGCGCCACCTGCGGCGGCTGCGCATTCCCGAAAACTTCTGGACCTTCATCGCCGCGAGCTGGAAGCGTGGCGACGCCAGCCTCTATGGTCGCCTCGATCTGCGCTTCGACGGCAAGGGACCCGCAAAACTGCTCGAATACAACGCCGATACGCCGACGTCGCTGTTCGAGGCCGCCGTGTTCCAGTGGACCTGGCTGGAGCAGGCGACCGCGCGCCAGATCATTCCGCGTGCCGCCGACCAGTACAACTCGCTGCACGAGCGGCTGATCGCGCGCTGGGCGGAGATCGCGAAAGGGCAGCCGCTGCACCTTGCGGCGATGATGGACAGTGAGGAAGACGCCGGCACCCTCGCCTATCTCGAGGACGTCGCACGGCAGGCAGGCCTCGCCACCACGCAGCTCGACATCACCAGCATCGGCTGGCGTGACGACGGCCATTTCGTCGATCTCGACGACCGCCCGATCGCGCTCGCCTTCAAGCTCTACCCCTGGGAATGGATGCTGCGCGAGGCGTTCGGCGCGCGGCTCAAGGGCGCGGGCACCCGCTGGATCGAACCGCCGTGGAAGATGATCCTGTCCAACAAGGGCATCCTGCCGCTGCTGTGGGACATGTTCCCGAACCACCCCAACCTGCTGCCGGCCTATTTCGACGACGACCTCGCGGCCGCGACACTCGGCACATCCTATGTCCGCAAGCCGCTGTACTCGCGCGAGGGCGCCAACGTCACGATCGTCAGCGGCGGCGAGACGCTGGTCGCCGAGGATGGCCCCTATGGCAGTGAAGGCTTCATCCGCCAGGCGCTGGCGCCGCTGCCGGCGTTCAACGGCCAGCATCCGGTGCTCGGCAGTTGGCTGGTCGGCGACACGCCGTGCGGGTTGTCGATCCGCGAGGACGACAACCCGATCACCGGCAACGCGTCACGCTTCGTGCCGCACGCGATCCTGTGATCAGCTCCCCGTCGCGATCTTGAACGGCCGCGGCGCCGTTGTCGCGCCCGCCGCAAGACCGGGAACCAGCCCAGGCGCCGCGCGGGTCGGCAGCACGTTCGGCGAATACAAGCCCCGGCGATCGGGATAGGGCTTGAAGGCGTCGGTGAGGCCGACGACGGTCTCGGCCGCGCCGAGCACCAGGAAGCCATCCGGCTCCATCGACTTCACCAGGCGGTTGAACACCGCGATCTTGGTGTCCTGATCGAAATAGATCAGCACGTTGCGGCAGAACACGATGTCGAAGGTGCCGAGATGGGAGAAGTCCTGCAGCAGGTTGAGCTGGCGGTGCTGCACCATGGCGCGGATATCGGCATTGACCTGCCAGGTCTCGCCAACCTGCTTGAAGTACTTCACCAGCATCTGGATCGGCAGGCCGCGCTGTACCTCGAACTGGCTGTAGATGCCGGCCTTGGATTTTTCCTGCACTTCGACCGAAATATCGGTCGCGAGGATGTCAATCCGCCAGCCCGCGAGCTGCGACCCCATCTCCTTGAGGATCATCGCCAGCGAATACGGCTCCTGCCCGGTCGAGCCCGCCGCGCACCAGATGCGCAGGGATTTGCGGCTGGCGCGCGCCTGCAGCACCTTGGGGACGATGGTCTCGCGGAAATGATCGAACGGCACCTTGTCGCGGAAGAAGAAGGTTTCGTTGGTGGTCATCGCCTCGACGACGTCCACCGTCAGGCGCTCGTCGCCCGCCTTCATCTTCTGGACGAGCTCGACGATGCCGGGCAGACCCGCCTTGCGGGCGAGCGGCACCAGGCGGCTTTCCACCAGATACTGCTTGTCGGCCGACAGCACGAGGCCGGAGCGATCCTTGAGGATCTTACGCAGGTAGTCGTAGTCCAGTGGCGTCACGGGCGGCCCCCTGCAAACATCCGGTTGAGTTTCGGCGCGATCTGGTCGAGCGGCAGCACCGCGGCGCAGATCCCCGCTTGCGCGGCCGCGCCCGGCATGCCCCAGACCACGCTGGTGGCTTCGTCCTGTGCGATTACACTGCCGCCGGCATCGACGACGGCCTTGCCGCCACGCATGCCGTCGGAGCCCATGCCGGTGAGGATCACCGCAAGGATGCCGGCCTGCCAGACGTCGATGGCGGAGGTGAACATCGGGTCGACCGCCGGCTTGCAGAAATTGACCTGCGGTCCGTTGTCGAGCGCGATCACCGCCTGCGCACCCTTGCGCACAACGCGCATGTGCAGCCCGCCGGGCGCCAGATAGATGCGGCCGGGCAAGATCGGTTCGCCGTCGACGCCCTCACGGGCGGGCCGGCCGCTGGTGCGCGTCAGATGCTCGGCGAGAATGGTGGTGAAGGTCGGCGGCATGTGCTGGGTGATCAGCACCGGCACACGGTCGATCACCGTGCCGATCTCGGCCATCAGCGTCATCAGCGCCTGCGGTCCGCCGGTCGAGGAACCGATCAGCAGCACCCGCGGCGCGACCATGCCGAACGACCGCAGCGACGGGTGGCCGCCCGCCGCGGTGACCGGGCGCAGCGGCTCATGCGACCGCACGACGCTCGGCGCGGCGACCGGTGCGGTCGGCGGCGTCGGCGACACCGGAGCGATCGACGGCGACGCCACGGGGCGGCGCAGCCGTGCGGCAAGATGGCGGATCTTGAACAAGAGGTCGCGCTTGAACGTGCCGGCGGCGTCGATCTCGCGGGTGGTTTCCGGCTTCGGCACGTAGTCGGACGCGCCGAGCGACAACGCCTTGAAGCTGATCTCCGCGTTGCGGCGGGTCAGCGTCGACGCCATGATGATGACGAGATCGCGCTTCTTGGCCAGCAGCAGCGGTAGCGCCGAGATGCCATCGAGGTCCGGCATCTCGATGTCGAGCACCACGACGTCGGGATCGCAGCGCTCGACATTATTGACGGCGTCGCGGCCGGTCCGCATCGAGGCGGCAACCGCCATGTCGGGCTCGGCCTCGATCCAGCGGGAAATCAACCCGCGGATGACGACGGAATCGTCGACCACCATGACGCGAATGGGGCCCGATTGCGCCGTCGCCGACGTGCGGGAAGCTGCTACAATACTCATTACTCACCGAAAAAACGCCGGACACAACAACAGGCGAAGCTGGGCGGTCAGATCAGCCCGACCTCGTGAAACTTGGCAGTCACGATATCCTTGTCGAACGGCTTCATGATGTATTCGTTCGCACCGGCATGCAGCGCCCGCGCGATATGCGCGACGTCGTTTTCGGTGGTGCAGAACACGACCTTGGGCCGGTCGCCGCCGGGCATCAGGCGCAGGTTGCGAAGAAACTCGTAACCGTCCATGACCGGCATGTTCCAGTCGAGCAGCACGGCGTCCGGCAGGCCCCGCTTGCAGGCGTCGAGCGCCTTCTCGCCATCCTCGGCTTCGGTGATCTGGAAATCCAGACCTTCGAGAATGCGCCGCGCCACCTTGCGGATGACGCTGGAGTCATCGACGACCAGACACGTTTTCATTTCCAACCTCGATTGTCAGGTCCCTTGGGACCGTTACTCGGACTTGTCCTTGGACAGACGCGGCGCGTCCGTCACGCCGCCATCTTGTCAGCCGAGATGTCCAGCACCCGATCGACGTCGAGCACGACCATCAGCTGGCCGTCGAGCCGATGCACGCCCGCCGCGAGCTTGGCCATGCGCGGATCGAGATTGACCGGATTCACCTCGCGGGTATCGTCGGCGAGCTTGAGCACTTCACCGATGGTGTCGATCAGCAGGCCGTAGGACTCGCCCCGCAGCTCGACCCCGACCGCCATCGGCGGCCGGCCGTCCTCGTTCTTGGGCAGGCCGAGCCGCGAGCGCATGTTGATCGCGGTGACGATGCGGCCACGCAGGTTGAGGACGCCGGCGACATCGCGCGACGCCAGCGGCACCCGCGTCAGCCGCTCCGGCATGAAGACGTCCTGCACCCGCGAGATCGGCAGCCCGAACAGCTGCCCGCCGATCATGGTGGTGACGTATTCGGTGACACCGCTGGAAATCGTATCAGTCTTGGTGGTCATCACCGGTCTCCTTTACGCCGCCTGGTGGATTTCAGTGGTCTGTTCCTTCAGCGCCGCGATCAGGCCGGGGCGGTCGAACTTCGCCACATAGTCGTGGAAGCCGGCCTGGCGGCCGCGCTCGATCGCCGCCGGCGAGATCACCGACGACAGCGCGATGATCGGCGTGGTGCCGAGCTTGCGGTCCGACCGGATGGTCTCGGCGAACTCGAAGCCGTTCATGTCCGGCATCTCGATATCAGTCAGGACGACGTCGAACTTCTGGCCGGCGCGCAGCACGCCGAGGCCTTCCTGGGCGTTGGTGGCGACCGTGACGCGATAGCCCGCGGCCTTCAGCACTGGAGCCAGCATGTTGCGGAAGAACGCGGAGTCGTCGACCAGCAGCACGCTCTGCGACGCGGCCGACACCCGCATCTCCTTGCGGGTGAACCAGTCGGAGAACGCCATCGGCAGGAAGTGGCCGACATCGATCACCTCGGTGGCCTGCCCCTTGATCACCGCGGAGCCGAGCACGCCGTCGCGGCCGCTGGCGACCTCGATGTTGAGCCGCTCCTCGACGATGTCGATGATCTCGTCGACGACGAGGCCCATCGAGCGGCCGTCATCGGCGAACACCAGGATCGGCTGCACGCCGGTGGTGCGGATCTCGACGCCTTCGACCTGAACCAGCGGCATCAGTTGATCGCGGTACTGCACCATGTAGCGGCCGTTCGACGATTCGATCTTGTCGGTCGACAGTTCCTCGAGGCGCGTCACCAGCGCGAGCGGCACGGCCTTGGGGTGGGCCGAGCCGGCGCGGAACACCAGCAGCGAGGTGCTCTGGTCGGCCTGGTTGTGGCGGGCCGCCGCGTTCTCCTCGGCGATCTGGTGCTGGGCATCGATCGCGGTGCCGAGCGCCTGGGCGATGCCGTTGGGATCGACGATCATGATCACGGCGCCGTCACCGAGGATGGTGTTGCCGGAGAACATGTTGATGTGGCGCAGCATGCTCGACATCGGCTTGACGACGATTTCCTCGGTGTGGAACACGCCATCCACCACGATGCCGAAGGTCTGGCCGCCGACCTGCGTCACCACGATGAAGCCGTTCTCCGGATCGGTCGCCTCGCCGTCGTCGATCTTGAGCAGCTTCTTGAGGTGGGTCAGCGGCAGCAGCTTGTTGCGCAGCCGCAGAACGGGGGTGTCCTTGATGCGCTCGATACGGTGCTCGGAGTTCGCCCGCGCCCGCACCAGCTCGACCACCGCGAGCTGCGGGATCGCGAAGCGGTCGCCCGCGGCCTCGACGATCAGCGCCGACACGATGGCGAGCGTCAGCGGGATCTTGATGGTGACGCTCGCACCCTCGCCCGGCACCGACTTGATGTCGATGGTGCCGCCGATCTGATCGATGTTGGTGCGCACCACGTCCATGCCGACACCGCGGCCGGACACGCTGGTCACCTGCGCCGCGGTCGAGAAACCCGGCGCAAAGATGAACTTGTGGATCTGCGCCTCGGTCATCTTCTCGAGCTCGGCCTCGGAGACGAGACCGTTGGCGACCGCCTTGGCCTTGATGCGGTCGGTATCGAGACCGCGGCCGTTGTCGGCGATGCAGATGATGATGTGACCGCCTTCATGATAGGCGGAGAGGCGGATGGTGCCCTGCTCCGGCTTGCCGGACTTGGCGCGCTCGGCGGGCGTCTCGAGACCATGATCAGCGGAGTTGCGCACCATGTGCGTCAGCGGATCCTTGATCAGGTCGAGCACCTGGCGGTCGAGCTCGGTGTCGGCGCCGTGCATTTCCAGCTCGATCTGCTTGCCGAGTTCGCTGGAGAGGTCGCGCACGATGCGCGGCAGCTTCTGCCAGGCATTGCCGATCGGCTGCATGCGCGTCTTCATGACGCCTTCCTGCAGCTCGGCGGTGACGCTGGAGAGGCGCTGCAGCGGCACCTTGAACTCGTTGTCCTCGTTGCGGCGGCTGATTTCGAGCAGCTGGTTGCGCGTCAGCACCAGCTCGGACACCATGGTCATGAGGTGCTCGAGGGTATCGACGTTGACGCGGATCGACTGGTTGGAAATCTTGTCGGCGTCCGCGCCGGCAACTTCCTGTTCGACGACGGACTTGCGGGGGGGCAGGCTTCGCACTCGATTTTGACATCGTCTTCTCCGCAACATGCGCCGCGGGCTCGGCCTCCGGTGCCGAGGACGCGAGCGGCGGTGACGCCACTTCGACTTCGGTTTCACGAAACGCGCGCTCGAGATCGTCGAGCGAGACTTCGCCGGGGCGCAGCGGCCGCTCCAGCACTTGCAGGACCAGCGATCCGGTCGCGACCTGCGGCTCCGGCGCGGCAGCCACCTCGGGCGCCGCTTCCACCACCGCGTCCGCGCCGTGCTCGGCGAGATGATGCAGTTGCTCGATCAGATCGTCGTCGGCGCCTTCGGGCTCGGCTTCGGTCGCCTCGAGCTGATTGAGGATGTCCTTGATGCGATCGATGGTGGTCAGGATCAGCGTCACCGCCTGACCGGTGGCGGGCATGCCGTCACGGAATTTGCCCATCAGGGTTTCGGCGGCATGGGCCAGCGCCTCGAGGCGCGGCAGTCCGAGAAACCCGCAGGTTCCCTTGATGGTGTGAACGAGGCGGAAGATGTTGTCGAGAATCTTGGCGTTGTTGGGCTCCTGTTCGAAGCGCACCAACTGGTTGTCGACAACGTCGAGACTTTCGTTCGTCTCGGTCAGGAACTCTCGGAGCAGATCGTCCATGGACAGGCCTTCGAACACCAGGCGCGCGACCACAGCACGCCTTTCAGGGCCTGTTCAGTTTCTATGCAAAGCGTTTAATTTTAGTTGCGTGATCAGAAAAGAAGGGACGCACCAAGGAGATGGACGGATTTGGCGGGAATTGGCGCCAATCCGTCAATCAATCCTTAACGCTGCGGTCGCGTTTTACCCGGCGGACACGCTGACCGTGTCGCCGTCGAGCGCGAGCGTCACCGTCAAACCGCATGCCTGCGCGAGCAGGCGCGTGTAATAAGGCTGCACCGCATGTGCATCCACCGCGGCACCGGTCGCGGCCAGCGTATCGGCAATCGCCTGCGGAATCCGTGCATTGAGCCCCTGGGCGCGAATGCGGAAGCTCATGGTGTCGCCCTCGCCGATGGCATCGACGGTGAGCGTGCCGCCACGCGGAATGGTCTGCTGCGCGATCACCATCATGTTGAGCAGCAGCTTCACACGGTTCTTCGGCAGCAGCACGCGCGGCGGATTCCAGGTGATCTTGGTCCTGTCGTCCTCGAACTGGCCGCGCGCCATGTTGTGGGCATCGCCGAGATCGATCTGTGCGCCGGCCGACCCGGCTGCGCCGAACGCGAGGCGGCAAAACTGCAGACGCGCCGACGCGGTGCGCGCGCTCTTGCGGATCAGTTCGAGCGCGAACTCGCGATCCTCTTCCTTGGGATCGTCGTCGAGCACCTCGAGCCCGTTGACGATGGCGCCGACCGGGCTGATCAGGTCGTGACAGACCCGCGAGCACAACAGCGCGGCGAGTTCGAGAGCATCGGGAGCAGGACCGGTGGCGGGAGTGCCGGACATGGGTGCGTTCCTCGCAAGGCCGCGCAGCGGGCACGGCGAATCAAACACAGCTCAGGTTGATACACTGCGGGCGTTCCCGCTGCCACCCGCCACGCCCACACCACGGCCCTGGCCGCACGACGGGGCGCCCCGACGCATGAGTTCCACCACTGTCTTCATGACGGTTTTCTTGCGGAACACTTGTTGGTATGCCGGTGACATGGAGGCTGACGGCGCCGCGCGCCGAAGGCCGCAATATTGATGACGTTGATAAAGGGACAACCGTGACCACGCCGGTGATCGAACGCGACGCCGCCCTCGCCCTGCTCGCACCTCTGACCGACCTCGTGGCCCAGGCCGGCGCCGCGATCCTCGCGGTCAACCGCCGAGCGATGACGGTGGCGGACAAGACCGACGGTTCACCGGTGACGGAGGCCGACCTCGCCGCCGACACGGTGATTGCCGAGGGGCTCGCCCGCCTGGTGCCGGGGGTGCCGACGCTGTCCGAGGAACGGGTGGGCCAGGCGTCGCCCCCCTACCGCCACAGCTTCTTCCTGATCGATCCGCTCGACGGCACCCGCGAGTTCGTCGCCGGGCATGACGAGTTCACCGTCAACCTCGCGTTGATCACCGACGGCCAGCCGCTGCTCGGCATCGTCGGCGCGCCGGCGCTGGGACTGCTCTGGCGCGGCGTGGTCGGACACGGCGCCGAGCGCGTCGTGATTGCCGCCGACGGTACGGTCGGCGCCGCGGAAGCAATCCGCACCCGCGCGTTTCCGGGCCACCCGTGGGTGGCAGCGGTCAGCCGCTCCCATGGCGATCCGCGCACCGAGGCTTTCATCGACGGCCGTCCCGGCGCCGTGCGCCAGATGATGGGATCAGCGGTCAAGTTCTGCCGGGTCGCCGAGGGCAGCGCCGACATCTATCCGCGGCTGGCGCCGACCTGTGAATGGGACGTCGCCGCCGGCCATGCCGTCGTCATCGCCGCCGGCGGCCGGATCGGCACCGCGCGGGGCGCGCCGATCCGCTTCGGCGAGACGCGGGAGGATTTCATCATCCCCGAATTCATCGCCTGGGGCGATCCGTCGCTGGCGCCGCGCTGAGGGGGCTGCCCCTGCGACGGTCAGCGCGCCAGCGTCTCGCGCAGGGCGGGCCAGCTCGCCACCGCCGCCTGGACGGCGGCGTCGGGACGGGCCGCGAACGCATCACGATTGTCCTCCCGCGAGAACAGATACAGCCGCTGGCCATGGACCAGCCACAGCCGCGGCTGGCCGGCCACCGCGACGCCGCGCGCCACGTCCACCGGGTCATAGCCGCCGAACTGCGGCGCATAGATCTGCGGTGCCGCGGCGAAGAACGTCCGGTTGTCCTCGTTGCAGAAGCGCCAGACGGCGCCCTGCGCCATCAGCTCGAATTCCGGGAGCCCCTTGAGCATCTGCCCGTCGGTGAAATAGGCGACGGGGTCGACACCGCCGAGGGCAAGGCCGGTGTGAACATCGACCACCAGCCGCTCGGTGGTCGCCGCAAGCGCCCTGACATCGCTCAAAGCCAGCACGAAAAGGCCGAGGACTGCCGCAATGCGGCCGATTTCAGGCCATCGCCCTTTCATTTCCTGCCGCCGTGCCGTCATAGTTGCTGCGGATAACCCCTTTTGAGTCGGGAAAGCTGGTCAACCTTTAAATTCATCTTCTCAGTATCCGGTTAAACTGAGGATCGGGATTACATCTTTGAGACGAGAGGCCTTCATGACCTTCGCTTCGCGCCTGACGGCGCTGATGCTCGCCGCGTTCGTGTGCTGGAGCGCGCCGGCCATGGCGCAACAGGGCGCCCCCGCACAGCGCCAGGGCGACACCTTCGGTCCGGACGAGCTGGTGAACGCCGGCCATCGCTTCTTCGGCAACGTCTCGCGCGGCCTCGCGTCGGTGATCGAGAAGGCGGTCAGCCAGTGGGGCCTGCCCAACGGCTATGTGCTGGGCGAGGAAGGCAGCGGCGCGTTCGTCGCCGGCCTGCGCTACGGCGAGGGCACGCTCTACACCAAGAACGCCGGCGACCTGCGCGTCTACTGGCAGGGCCCCTCGCTCGGCTTCGACTGGGGCGGCGACGGCGCCCGCACCATGATGCTGGTCTACAACCTGCCCGCCACCAACGCGATCTACCAGCGCTTCGTCGGCATCGACGGCTCGGCCTATCTGGTCGGCGGCTTCGGCATGACCGCGCTGACCGCCAACAACATCGTGCTGGTGCCGATCCGCTCCGGTGTCGGCCTGCGCCTCGGCGCCAATGTCGGCTACCTCAAGTTCACGCCCCGGGCGACCTGGAACCCATTCTGACCGAACGGGCGACGCGCCCGAGGCCGGCAAGGTGGAACCCGCGCGATTCACGTTAACGCGCGGTCGCGCTGGATTTGCCGGCGAACGCCATGGCATGGTGAAGACGGCATGGTGAACAAAAGGTTGCCAGCAAACCGCCCGGAAACCTGCGGCCGCACCCGTCGCCATTCTAACATTTTGGAATATATGCTCTTTCTGCCTCGGGCCGGAATCACCTTGGGCCGGCACCAGGCGCCACGCAGGAGTCCTCCATGGTCGAGCCGATCATGTATCTGGCGATCGGTTTTCTGATCTCGGCGCTGCTCGCCCTGATGATCATGCCGCTGGTGCACAATCGCGCCGTCCGGCTGACCACCAGGCGCCTGGAAGCGGCGACGCCGGTGTCCATGGCCGAAATCCAGGCCGACAAGGACCAGCTGCGGGCGGAGTTCGCGATGTCGGCCCGGCGGCTGGAAATGAGCGTCGACCAGCTCAGGAACAAGACCACCAGCCAGCTCGCCGAGCTTGGCAAGAAATCGGACGCCGTCAACCGCCTGCGGATCGAGCTCGGCGAGAAGAATGCCGCGATCTTCGCCCTGGAGGCGCGCGAGAAGGCGCTGAAGGACCAGCAGCGCACCACCGAAGACGAGTTCGGCAGCAAGACGAAAGCGCTGAAGGCGGCCGAGCAGGCGCTGTCCGACAAGCAGCGCGAACTCGACCGGCTGCGACAGGAATTGTCCGGCCAGACCACGGCGACGGCGGGCCAGCAGGCGGAAATCGCCGCGCTCAACGCCCAGATCGAGGCCGTGAAGCAGCAGGTCAGCGCCGCCGAGCGCGAGGTCGGCGACACCGGACAGAAGCTCACCGCTCACCGCGTCGATTCCGACGCCGCCACGCGCGACCTCGCCGAGGCGCGCAGCCGCGCCGAGGGCCTTCACCAGCGCGTCGGCGAACTCGAGACCCAGCTCACCGCCCATGCCCGGGACGTCGAGACGCTGAACGGGCGCATCGCCGCGCTCGAACAGGAGAACCAGCAGCTGCGCCAGCAGGCCGGCACGGCGGTCAGCGCGACGCCGGAGGCCTGGCGCACGGAGAAGACGGCGCTGGAGACCCAGCTCAAGGGCGCGGGCGAGGACAAGGCACGGCTGCAGCGCGAGCTCGCCGCGCTCCAGCAACAGACTGAAACGTCGTGGGCGACGGAACGGATGGAAAATGCGCTGCTGCGCGAGCGCATCAACGATATCGCCGCCGAGGTCGCCAAGCTCGCCTCCGCCATTGAGGGCCCCAACTCGACCATCGAGGCGATCCTGGCCGCGGAGCCGGCAGCAAGGCCTGCCACCGGCGCTCCCCCGGCCGCCAATGGAACGAGCGTCTCCTCCGGCGGCACGCTGGCCGACCGTATCCGGGCGCTGCAATCCCACGCCTCCCGCGCCCGCCCGGCCGGCTGAACGGGGCAAATCCCTGGATTTGATGCAATTGTCAGCCGGCGGCGCTTGACACCCCCACCCCCGTTCCGTAAATCGCGGCTTCGGTGACTTTGCGGCCTTCGCCGCGCCATGGTCACGGGCGCATAGCTCAGCGGGAGAGCGTTCCCTTCACACGGGAGAGGTCCAAGGTTCGATCCCTTGTGCGCCCACCATCCGGTCTTCCTTATCAGTTCATATAGCTCGGCGACGTAGCACTCGAACTGACGTCGCGCCCTCTTCCTCCTGGATGGCCGACAGTTCCTTGCGATAGGCCAAATTCACCGCTCCCTCGATGCCCATGCCCCCGAACTCGCCGGTCGGCCAGGACACGGTGAAGAACGGCGCCAGTGTGCTGCCTCCAGCCATGGCCTGGCCGCCGAGGCCGTAGCCCTTGCGCAGCACGATCGTCAGCATCGGGACCTTGATGTTGGCGGCACCAACGAACATTCGTGACACCCGTCGGACCAAGGCGGTCTTCTCAGCCTCCGGGCCGACCATGAAGCCCGGCGTGTCGCACAGCGAGACGATCGGGGGCGCATAGGCATCGCGCAGGTCCAGAAACAGCGCCGTCCTGTCCGCGGCCTCGGCGTCGATCGCGCCTCCCAGGTGGCGCGGATTGTTGGCGAACAGGCCTATCGCCCGACCTTCGATACGCACCAGCGCGGTGATGATGCCGGCGCCGTACGACGGCCGCAGTTCGAGCACCGAGCCGTCGTCCGCTGACCGGTGCGCCTCCGCCGCGTGACGGCCTCCGGACGGCGCTCGTCAGTGAGTTCCGCGTGACGTTCGAGAACGTCACGGAGGTCAGGACGAATGGCGTTCGGATCGACTGTTTCTTCTACGACGACATCGGCCGCGATGTGCTCGCCTGGCAGCGTGATGGGGCGGCCAGCCGCTTCGCAGTTCGGACCGACGATCAGCAGGCCCCCTCATCGACGTCGCTTCCTTGGTCGCATTTTCGGAGTCGATCAGCCCACCAAGGCGCGCTCATTAGGGAGACTCCCTCATACTGTCTCACTGCGCGCTGAACGGGATCGAGGCGCGCGCGCGGTAGGTCCAGAGGCCGAAGTTGCCGCCGATGCCGCTGCGCTCACCGCCGACCGTCAACTGTCCGCCATTCTGGAATTGCGCGCCGATGCCGAGCTGGGTGCGCGCCGACCAGCCGGCGAACATCGGCGTGGCCCGCGCGGTCGCGCCCGCGAGGCTGGTGTCGTCGGTGTTGAAGTAATAGTCGCCGTGGATACCAAGATAGGGCACGAGCTTGATCGCATCGGTCCATGAAAATGGATAGGCGATCTTGACACCGCCGCTGGCACGGCCGGTCGAGAAGGTGCGTGCGGTCTGCAACACCCCGAGCGAGTCGGTGTAGGCGTTCTCGCGCTCCCACAACGCGAAGACGGTCGCGGACGGCTCGATCTGAACGCCGTAGCTCTCATAATTGCCCTTCAATCCGGCCGAGGCCAGCCAGCGATTGCCGGCGAATGAGCCGGATGCGGCTCCCGCGCTGCCGTCATAGCCGATGCCGGAATAGGCGACGCCGGCATCGAAGCGAACCGCGGACGTGAGTTTCCAGCTCGCATACGCGCCCGTGGTCCAGCCGTTGCCTTTGAGCCGGCCCTGGATCGCATCGTAACGGTAGTCGAAGGTCTCGTAGCCGCCGAGCACGCCGATCAGGATGTTCGGCGTCAGCATGCGGGTGAGACCGGCGAGAACGTCGACCTGATTGCCGTAGACCGACGGGTTGGTGGCGACCAGACCGACTTGTGTCGGCGGCGCAGCCCAGCGACTCAAGGTGGCGCCACTGATCTCGGCCCAGCCGAACCACTCCTTGGGGACGCCGACGCTCGGCGACGTCCTTGCAACGCGATCACCGGAGTTCGGATCGCCGAACGCGGCGAAGGCGTTATTGATCCGCGACGAGGCAGATGCGCCGTCGCGGGCCCGCGCCGCGCCCGTACCGGCCAAACCCTGCCCATTGCCGGACAAGCCGTTGGCGTTGCTGAAGAGATCGCGCGCTGTCCTGCCCGCCTGCTGCGGCTGAGAATCGGGCTCGGCTCCGAAGTTGAAGCGCATGCCGCTTCCGCTCGGGCTTACCAGCGGGCCGCCGCCGCTGAAGCCTTCGGAGATGGCGCTGTCCATCGCGCCCACAGTCGCCTGCGCCCAGGACTGCGCCACCATCGGCGTCACCGTGGCCTGCAGCTTGCGCAGGTTTGCACTGTCCGCACTCGCGGCATAGGTGAAACGATCCGCAGCGCTGAGTTGGCTCGAGACGCCGGATGCCGTGACCGTCACATCGACGGCGCCGAGCGGTCCCGATGGCGCGACGGCGCTGATCTGGGTGGCGCTGATCACCGTGAATGAGACCGCGTTGGCGTTGCCGAATTTGACGGCGGTCGCTCCGGCGAGGCTGCTGCCGGTGATGGTGACCGACGTGCCGCCGGTGGTCGGGCCGGTATTCGGACTGACGGCGGTGACGACCGGCGCGGCAGACGCCACGGTGAGGCTGAAGGTCTTCGACGAGGTCTGCGCCGTCGGCGTGGTCTGGTCCGTCACTGTCACCGTGAAGACCGTGGTGGCGAGCAAAGTCGTCGGTGTGCCGGTGATCTGGCCGGTCGTCACGGAGAAACTCAGCCCCGTTGGCAAGGTGCTGGGCGCCAGTCCAAAGCTGCGCGTGCCGAAGCCGCCGGACGCGGTGACGGGCGTAAAGCTCGCGGCCGAGCCTGCCGTCAGCGCAGTCGAGGCCACCGCCTGCGTCGTCGTCAGCGTCGCCGCGTTGACGGTCAGGCTGAAGGTCTTCGACGAGGTCTGCGCCGTCGGCGTGGTCTGGTCGGTCACCGTTACCGTGTAGGTGGTGCTGCCGAGCAACGCCGTCGGCGTGCCGGTGATCTGGCCGGTCGTGGTCGAGAAGCTCAGCCCCGCCGGCAGCACACCGGTGGACAGCGCGTAGGTCAGGCTGCCATTGCCGCCGAACGCGGTCACCGGCGTGAAGCTTGCAGCTGAACCTGCCGTCAGCGTGGTCGAGGGCACCGCCTGCGTCGTCGTCAGCGCTGCGCTGTTGACCGTCACGATCGTCGCCAACGACGTACTGGTGGCATTGTTGGCATCGCCGCCGTAGACCGCCGTGATGCTGTGCACGCCGACGCTGAGGCTGCTGGTCGCGTAGGTTGCGATGGCGCTGGAGACCGTACCGCTGCCCAGTGTGGTCGCGCCGTCCTTGAACGTCACCATGCCCGTCGGCGACGAGCCCCCCGCGATCGTCGCGGTGAAGGTGACGCTGGTGCCATAGCTCGGCGTCGTCAAGGACGAGCCGATGCTCGTCGTCGTCGCGTCCAGCCCAACCGTCACGGTCGTCGCCGCCGACATGCTGGTGGCATTGTTGGCATCGCCGCCATAGACCGCCGTGATGTTGTGCGCACCAACGCCGAGGCTGCTGGTCGTATAGGTTGCGGTGGTCCCGGACACTGAGCCCGTACCCAGCGTGATCGCGCCGTCCTTGAAGGTCACAATTCCGGTCGGCGACGCGCCACCCACGATGGTGGCCGTCAAGGTAATGCTCGTCCCAAAGGTTGGTGTGGGCAAGGACGAGAAGAGACTCGTCGTGGTCGTCTGCAGATAGGTGAACTGGTCCGCCGACGAGGTCGCGCTGGTCTGCCCACCGACGGTCACGGTGACATGGACGGTGCCCGCGGAGCCCGACGGCACCGTCACGCTCATCGATGTCGCCGTCGGCGTGCCGATGACGGTGGCGGTGGTCGTGCCGAACTTCACCGTGTTGTTGGCGGCGGTCGTGCTGAAATTCGTCCCGGTGATGGTGACGTTGATCCCGCCGGTGATCGTCCCCGTGCTGGGCGAAATCGCCGTCACCGTCGGGGCCGCGACATAGGTGTAGAGCGTGTTGGCAGCGTTCGTTCCGCCTGATGTCGTGACCAGCACACTTGCGGTCCCCGCTGAACCTGCCGGAGTCACGGCGGTGATCGAGGTCGCCGACACGACCGTCACCGAGGTTGCCGCCGCGCCGCCGATGGTGACGCTGGTGGCACCGGTGAAGTTGGTGCCGGTGATGGTGACGCCGGTGCCGCCGACCGTAGGGCCGTTGGCGGGCGAGATCGCGATCACTGTCGGCGCCGCGACATAGGTGTAGAGCGTGTTGGCGGCGTTGGTCCCGTAGGGCGTCGTGACCAGGACGCTTGCGGTCCCCGCAGCACCAGCCGGCGTCACCGCCGTGATCGAGGTCGCGGACACCACGGTGACCGATGTCGCGGCCGCGCCGCCGATCGTCACACCGGTCGCACCGGTGAAGCCAGTACCGGTGATGGTGACGCTGGTGCCGCCTGTTGCGGGACCCGCATTGGGTGAGATCGCCGTCACCGTCGGCGCCGCGACATAGGTGTAGAGCGTGTTGGCGGCGTTGGTGCCGCCTGATGTCGTCACCAGGACGCTCGCGGTCCCCGCCGAACCCGCTGGTGTCACGGCCGTGATCGACGTGGAGGACACCACCGTGACCGAGGTCGCGGCCGTGCCGCCGATCGTGACGCCCGTAGCGCCGGTGAAGTTGGTGCCGGTGATGGTGACGCTGGTCCCACCGGCCGTCGGACCGGCGCTGGGCGAGATCGCCGTCACCGTCGGCGCCGCGACATAGCTGTAGAGCGTGTTGGCGGCGTTGGTGCCACCAGACGTCGTCACGAGGACGCTCGCGGTCCCCGCGGCGTGGGCCGGCGTCACGGCCGTGATCGATGTCGCGGAGACGATGGTGACCGACGTCGCTGCTGTACCGCCGATCGTCACACCTGTCGTGCCGGTGAAACCGGTGCCGGTGATGGCGACGGAGGTGCCACCCGTCGTTGGGCCGGAATTGGGCGAGATCGCCGTGACAGTCGGGGCCGCGACATAGGTGAAGAGTGTATTGGCGGCGTTGGTGCCACCTGATGTCGTCACCAGGACGCTCGCGGTCCCCGCCGAACCCGCTGGTGTCACGGCCGTGATCGACGTGGAGGACACCACGGTGACCGACGTCGCGGCCGTACCGCCAATCGTCACACCTGTCGCGCCGGTGAAATTGGTGCCCGTGATAGTGACGGAGGTGCCACCCGTCGTTGGGCCGGAATTGGGCGAGATCGCCGTCACCGTCGGGGCCGCGACATAGGTGAAGAGTGTATTGGCGGCGTTCGTCCCGCCCGCCGTCGTCACGAGGACGCTCGCGCTCCCCGCCGTGCCGGCCGGCGTTACCGCCGTGATCGACGTGGAGGACACGACCGTGACCGACGTCGCTGCCGTACCGCCGATCGTGACGCCCGTCGCGCCGGTGAA